>CAJJNQ010000040.1 GCA_905193155.1 uncultured Christensenella sp. | reverse complement strand
AAGCTAAAGGGCTTGCCGCCTGCAATTCACAGACAGCAAGCCCTTTCAGCTGCTTAAACAATTTTTGCTTCAGAATATTGTCTAACTTTTTGGGGTCACTTCAAAAAAACTGCAAGCGGGGCTTTTGTCATTTTTGAGGGGCAAAATAGCGTGCCTGTGCATCGGCAAAGCGCCGGTTAAAGATTTCCGCCGCGCGAAGGCTGACGGGATCGTTTGGCTGCATCATGTCGAAGGCGTGCGTGCTGCCGGGATAGATATCGATCTCCGCCGGAATGCCCGCGGCGTTCGGCTGCTCGAAATACCGCACCGTTTCTGCATAAAACGGCTCGCCTTTGCAGACGAAAGTATAGGCGGGCGGGAGATGAGCGAAGTTGCGCAGACGCGCGGGCGCGGCATAGGGGGAAAGGTTCGTTCGGTCTGCCCTACGCAGATAGAGATTCCAGGCAAAGCGGTTCCTGCGTGTGTTCCAGATCTTGCCGTGGTTGTTGCGGGAACTTTCCGTGTCCCGGTCGTCCAGCATCGGGTAGAGCGGCATCTGGAACGCTACGTTGACCTCTCCCGTGTCCCGCGCGCGGATGCAGATGGCGGCGCAAAGCCCGCCTCCGGCACTCTCACCTCCTACCATGATCTGATCGTTCCGCACGCCCAGCGCGCTCGCATTTTCCTTCAAATAGCGCAGCGCGGCGTAACAATCGTCCGCCGCGGCAGGATAGGGGGCGCGGAAAGCCAGCCGGTAACCCGGCGACACCACCACCGCGCCGTAGTTTTTGACCAGATCGACTGCCCGCGACATGTGCACCATCTCCTTCATCCCGGCGATGTAACCGCCACCGTGAATCCAGAGGATGCCTGTCGCCTTCTTTGCGCCGTTCTTTGGGGAGAGAATCAATGCGGGGATGCTGCCGCTTTCGGTGGGAATGCGGACGCGCCGCACGGAAAGAGCGGGATCGGGCTTGATGGAACGCATAAAGAACTCCTTTGACAGGGGAAGGTCAGAGCGATGCGCAGAAAGCGTCAAACGATTGCTGAATCTGCGAAAGAGGGAGGCGGAGAACCTCGTCGAAGGTCATTTTTTCCATTAAGAAGCGCACGAAATATGCGCCCAGATAGTACCCAACATCCGGATACCCTTCGAAGGACACCCAGTCACCAAAATAACGCTGGGTTTCCCTCGTCAGGCGCGCAGCCTCTGCGGCAAAGCAATGCGCGATGGCAGAGAGATGCTCATGGCACCAGGTTGTCCAACCGTTGACGTTCTGATGAAAATAATCCGGATTCCCGACCAGCTCCTGTTCAAATACCATCGCAATTCCCTCTGAAAACAGCTGTGCCAGCAGACGCTGTTCGCGGGATGGGGAGAGCGATGTGCCGAACTGCGCGGCGTAAACGTGCCCCAATTCATGCAGGACCAGCCCGTTCATGTCGTCTTCGCTGCACCAGTGCAGCTCCACGATCTTTTCAATGCCCAGCAGCACCGTGGGCTTCCCGTTCAGCGTTGTCGCCCAGCCTGCGCCGTTGCCCAGGCCGAGCATCAGAACCACCTCCGCATCCGGGGATTTTCCGAAGGCCAGGCGGATGCGTTCGTCGAGACGCTCTGTCACGCGGCGAAAGGAGCGGACGGCCTGTGCGGCGTCCGGATGGTCGGGTACTGCGTTCAGCACGGGAAGAATATCGCGCTCCCAACGAATCCCTGCGGCCTGAGATTGCGGTGCATCTGCAAGGCAAAGCGCAGCGGCGCCGGGCAGGCAGGAATCCAGATAGCCGCGCCAGCGGGGGAGACTGAAGACTCCGTCCGCATAAGCCGCGCCCCAGCAGGCGCTGGTATCCAGAAGCCGGATGCGGCTGCTTTGAGCCTTTGCGGGAACAGAAAAGCAGAGCACGGTTGCAGGCGTGCCATCCGCGTAATCCTCCGCACCGAACAACGTTTCGACGGAACCTGCGGCATAATGCAGGGCGATGCCGTTCCAGAAGGCGGCGCTGGGCAGGTTTTTGCTGTGGTATTTGATCTGCCAGCGGCCGGAATGTCGGGCGAAGACCTGTTCCATGGCGGCGCTGCCCACGCCGTTTCGGCGGAAAGGATAGGCCACGAAGAACTCCGCGACCGCCCAGTCCAGCGGGCGGTCACATTCCGCAATGCGGTTGATGAGCGCAAAGCCCGCAAGACTTTCCTCTGCGTAGATCAGGTACGCTGCGCGATCGTCCCTGCCTTCAAAATAGGTGGGCAGCCACTCATAACCGAACAGACCGTCCGCATCAAAGTGCGTTTTGTCGTATTGGGAAAATTCATAGTTGTATTTTTCCAGCAGATTTTCCAACCGCTGACGGTCGGAAGAGGCGGCGGGAAGCAACTTGGTTTGCATCGTTTTTCTCCTGCTAAAAAAGATGGGGACTCATTCGTCCCCATCCGGATGTTCTCGCATGAAGTTCAGCATGGAATCGAGCGCCTCGTAGAGCTGCGGCAGGTCGCTTTCCTGACGCGCCGGAACGCCGAGCTTGCCGCAGAGCGTGCCCAGCAGCGCCAGCGTGCGGGTATTGGCGCACAAAAGGTGTGCCGGTCGGCCGTATTCGGCGATCTTTGCAAGCAGGATGCGCGCAAAGTTCAGATAGGGTTCGCCTTCCCACTGCTCGGTGATGGCGAGATCCAGCACGGTGTCGCTGTCCTCATCGATAAGGATGAGCATCATCGGGTAGCGGGGTGCGCCGCCCTCTTCGCCGGACGATGGGAAGGGAAACGCCTGCACCGCTACATCCCAATCCCCGCTCAAACGGGGCTTGCGCTTGAGCCGCTGAAGTTCCAGTTCGTTTTCCACGTCGCAGACGGGATAGTCCATCTCCTTGGGAGAAAGATCCCCCACTTTTTCCCACCGAACGCTTCCGTCAGCAGGGTTTACCGCGAGAATTTTCCCGTCCTTCTGCAGGTCTTCCGGGCTGAGAGAACCGTGCTTTGCGATCCGGCAAACGGCGCGCATGGCTGTTCCCAGCAGGTCGCGATCCTCATCGTCCAGATACCACGGCATGAATCCCACGCGGTAGCGGCGCAGCGACGGCCATTGCCCGCGTCCGCGGCAGCGCAGGCCGCAGCTCTTGATGAGCGCATAGTCGTCCTTATCCAGCATTTCGCGGTCGTTCATGGAAAGCGTTACCGCATCCAGATAAAGCGGCAGGTCGTTCCATTCCCCTTTAGAAGGCGCGGTTCGCGCGATGTATTCCATCATTCGGAAGGAAGCTCTGTCCGGCAGAATCGCCATGGCGTGATCGGCTTGAATCTTTACATAGACAAGCCTCGGCGGCATTTCCAGCGCAAAAACCATGATGCCGCGGATTTCGATCTTTCGGTATGCTTCAAAGCAGGCGAAGAGTTCTTCATTTGTCATGATTTTCTCCATTCAGGAAAGATTTTGCGGCGTAAAGGCCTCCGGCAGCAGCTCGGAAAGACGATAGGCGCGCGTGGGCTTTCCCTCCGCGCCCAGATAAATCCGGAAATCCGCGCCGCAGAACTCCGCCAGCGCCTGACGGCATACGCCGCAGGGGGCGCAGTATTCCCGCGGCGGTTCCTGTGCCTTGCCGCCCACGATCGCGATGGCCTCAAATTCGCGCTCGCCCTCTGAAACCGCCTTGAAAAGCGCTGTGCGCTCCGCACAGTTTGTCGCCGTCAGCGCCGCGTTTTCGATGTTGCAGCCGGTATAAACCTGCCCGTCCCGGCAGAGCAGCGCCGCGCCCACCGCAAAGCCGGTATAGGGCGCATAGGCCATGTGCCGGGCCTCCATGGCACGCAGCATCAATTCTTCTTTCTCCATGATTTACGCGATCTCCAGCGCGATTTCCATCATCTGACGGAAGCTCTCCTGGCGCTCCAGCGCAGAGAGCCCCTCGCCGGTTGCGGGATTGTCGGAAATGGTGCACAGCGCCAGCGCGTTATTGCCCGTGCGCGCCGCGTTGAGATAGAGCGCCGCAGCTTCCATTTCCACGGCCAGCACGCCCAGTGGTTCCAGCTTCCCGGCGGGATTGCTCTCGTCGTAGAAGGTATCGGAGGAGAAGAGTGCGCCCGGCACGAAGGGGGCGTTCAGCTTCTTGGCGGCATCCGCAGCGGCGGAGAGCAGCTCAAACGAGCAGCAGGGCGCAAGGTGTCCATCAAAACCGAACTGCTGGCCGAAGGAGGAGTTAGTATAGCAGCTCATGCCCGCCACAATGTCGCGCAGGTGCAGCTTTTGATCAATCATGCCGGCCGAACCGACGCGGATGATGTTTTCCACGCCGTAGAAATTGTACAGCTCATAGGAGTAAATGCCGATGGAGGGCATGCCCATGCCGCTGGCCATGACCGAAACGCGCTTGCCCTTGTAAAAACCCGTGTAGCCCTGCACGCCGCGGACGTTGTTGACGAGCTTGGCGTCGGTGAAATAAGTGTCCGCGATGAATTTGGCGCGGAGAGGGTCGCCGGGCATCAGCACGGTGCGGGCAAAATCTCCGGCTGCCGCCGTGATGTGAGGAGTGGGGATATTCGCCATAATAAGACCTCCTGTGTCGTGATGTCTTTGGATAAATAGATCGTGTCGTCAGCTTTATTGTAAGGCCAGAGCGGGATTTTCGTCAATCCCCGGCGGGGGAAATCGCGCCGCAATCCAGCGCGGCCCGCAGATCAATCCGCTTTTCGCCGTCGGCAAAGCGGATGAGCGCAGCTCCTTTTTCCACTTTCAGCACGTCGCCCTGTCCGAACTTTTTGTGCACGACGCGCTTTCCGGTGAAATCCGGCAGCGGGGCGGTGCTGTTCTTCCTGGGGGAAACCGACGTAAAGCCGCTGTGAAAAGTGCGTACAGGCGCGGACTGCACCGTGCGGCGGCCGATGGGCGGAAAGATTCTGCCGAGATACAGCGATGCGGGCGCGGCTGCGCCGTGGCTGTGCGACGCGCAGAGAAAGGAAAAGCGTTCCCGTGCGCGCGTCACCGCGACATACATCAGGCGCGTTTCTTCCTCGCGCTCGCGGCGATCCTCCGGTGTGTCCACCGAATCGTGCTGCGGCAATATGCCCGCGCGGCCGTCGCACAGGATCACTTCATCATATTCCAGCCCCTTTGCCGCGTGGATGGTGGAAAGAAACACGCGCCCGTGCCCGGCGTCCTCGCTGCTTAAAAAAACTTCCATTTCGTTAAGCTTTGCGATATAATCGTCCACTGTCTCCACACCCATGGCCAGCGAGAGCAGCGCGTCGGTTTTCTGGTTGACCCCGCCGCGCCCGTCCAGATAAAAATCATCGATGATGGCGCTGACGGCGGGCAGTGCGCGCAGCTTTTTGTAGCCCGCAACGGCTTTCCGCTTGCGTTCCAGCGATTCCAGCTCACCGCGGGACAGCGAAACCCGCTTTTCGATGCCTTCGAACACATCTTCGTCCGCTGCGGCAATCTGGTTGACGATATAGTTGGGAAGATCCTTTTTAATGCGGTTTTTGAGAATGCGGAACGAGTCGATGTCGCAGGGATTGAACGACAGCTTGATTGCCGCCCGCAGCGCCCGCATCGCCGGACTGGTGAACAGCGGCGGCAGGCCGTCCCGGCGGCTGCGCACAAACGGCACATTCGCCTTTTGCAGCGCGTCCGCCAGCGCGGGGAGACTGTCTCCGTTGCGAAACAGCACGCCCAGCGTCTTTCCCGAAGCGAGCGCTTTGGCGCGCTGTGCGACGTATTCGCCCTGCGCATTCCAATCCCGCAGCTCGATCTTTTCGACGAGGCCGGGCTTGCTTTCCTCGGCGGCGTGCATCTGTTTGATGCGGCGATAAGCGTTGAACTGAATCACGCGCCCCGCTGCGGCGACGATTTCCGGACAGGAGCGATAGTTGGTTTCCAGAAAGAGAATCGTCGCGCCGGGATGGTCGCTTTCAAACTTCATCAGGATATCGGGCTGTGCGCCACGGAAGCCGTAGATGCTCTGATCCTCGTCGCCCACTAAAAACAGATTCCCGGTCTGCTGCGCGATGCGCCCGGCAATGCGCTGCTGAATGGGGGAGGTGTCCTGCGCTTCGTCGATCTGCACATAGGGATAGCGCGTCTGCAATTCCGCCAGCAGTGCCGGCACGCGCTCCAGCGCACGGTCGGCATAGCGCAGCAGGTCGGAAAAATCCATCAGCCGCCGCTCCCGCTTGTAGAGCGCATAGTCTTGCAAAAGCTGTTCCATATCGCAGCCCTCGACGCTCTGTGCGGTATGCTTTCCGGTTTGCACCGCCTCGCATTCCAGCGCCGAAAGCGCGTTGCGCAGCAGTTCTTCGCTGATAAAGCCGTTGATCTGTTTGCGCAGCAGTTCGCGCACCACCGGCGCAGAATCGGGCAGCAGTGAAAACATTGCACCGCCTGTGATTTCGCAGTAGCGCCGCAGGATCGAAAGACTCAGCGCGTGCAGCGTGGAAAAGCGCGGCTTTTCCATTTCCGGAAACAGCGCGGCGAAGCGGCGATCCATGTCCAGCTGACTCTGCTTGCCGAAGGTCAGCGTCAGGATCCGCCCGGCGGGGATCTTTTTCTCCCGCAAAAGGTAGGCGGTACGGCAGACGATGACCGTGGTCTTGCCGCTGCCGGGGGTTGCGGTCAGCAGCACAGCGCCCTCCGTCGTCTCGACGGCCTGACGCTGCTGGGCGCTCAGCTCCAAACGCTTTTCCCGCTGAAGCCAGGTGAAAAATTCCTCCGCCATGCGCCGGTCCTCCCTTCTCTTTTTCCTATTATAACATAAATAGATTTCGTCTGCGGACGAATCGGGGCATTTTCGGCGGAAACTGGACAAGCCGCGCCGGAAGTTGTAAAATGATAGGCGAATGACAGCGCACGGCAAGGAGGGCAATGCGGATGAAGTATACGTTTCCCGAAGGCTTTAAGCTCGGCGCAACCGGCGCGGGGTGGCAGATGGAGGGCGAGACCGACAAGCGTCCCGATCAGAAGCATTTTCCGCACCTGATGTGGGAAAATGACCGCGAGAACTGGTATCTCGGCTTGGGGCCGGACGTTACCTCGGATTTCTACGGCCATTTCCGCGAGGATATTCCGATGTTCCGCAAGGCGGGCATTCTGCAATACCGCTTCAACATCGATTGGTCCCGCTTCCTGGATGACTATGAAAACGTTGTCGTTAACGAAAAGGCGGCGCAGTATTACTCCGATGTGATCGATTGCCTGATCGAAAACGGCATCGAGCCTGTGCTGTGTTTGGAGCACTGGGAGCTTCCAGCGGCGCTTTATGAGAAATACGACGGCTATGCCAGCCGCCATGTGGTTGATCTGTATGCCCGCTATGCCCGCGAGGCGTTCCGCCGCTACGGCGATCGAGTCAAGACCTGGTTCACCTTCAACGAGCCGATGGTCATTCCGGAGCTTTGCTTCCTCAACGGCTTCTGGTGGCCGAAGGAGCATCAGCCTGCGCGCGCTTTCCGCTGGATTCACGGCAAAATCCTCTGCACCGCCCGCGCGGTCGAGATTTTCCGTCAGGAGCTGCCGGAGGGCAGGATCGGCGTGATCGTCAATCCGCCCTACATCATTCCGCGCGACGCGAACAACCCTGCGGATGCGGAGGCGGCGGATGTTGCCGATAACTTCTACTGGCGGCCGTTTATGGATACCGCGATCCTCGGCCATTATCCCCGGAAGTTCCTGGACATCCTGCAAAGGGAAAACGTGATGTTTGACCTGACGGAGGAGGACAAGGCGCTCATCGCGAAAAACACTGTCGATATCCTGGGCATGAACTATTATCAGCCCATGCGCGTCAAAGCCAAGGAAACACCGTGGGACGACAGCCAGCCCTTCCATCCCAATAAGTATTTCGACAATTACGATATGCCCGGCAAGCGCATGAACCCTTATCGCGGCTGGGAGATTTATCCCCGCAGCCTGTACGACATCGGGATGCGCATCAAGCGCGAATACCACAACATCGACTGGGTCGTCAGCGAATCGGGCATGGGCGTGCAGAACGAGGAACAGTACAAAAACGCGGAGGGCATCATTCAGGATACCTACCGCATTGAGTTCATCGCCGAGCATCTGGCCTGGCTGTCCAAGGCGGTTGCGGAGGGCTGCAACTGCCACGGATATTGGCTCTTTGCCTCGATTGACAACTGTTCGCCCTACAATACCTTCAAAAACCGCTACGGTTTGGTTGAGGTGGATCGGAAGCAGAACCTCAAGCGCCGCCTGAAGGCGTCCGCCGATTGGTACCGTGCCGCCGCCGAGAGCAATAGTTTTGACTTCAAGGAGATCTGAAAACCATGCTGATTCTGGACACGCTGAACAAAACCACCATCTGGGGCGGCACGCGCCTGCAAAAATTCGGTTCCGATCCCCTCGAGCCGCACGTCGGCTCCCTCTACACCGTCGCCGGAAACGGGGAGCTTTCCTGCATGGTGCTCAACGGGGAATACATCGGGCTGACGCTTTACGACGTTTACCGCGACAACCGTGAGATGTTCGGCTATGACAAATACGAACCCTTTCCGCTGATGATCGGTTTAGTGGATGCGACCGCCGATCTGTCGATTCAGATTCATCCCGGCGATGAATATGCCCGTGCGCACGAAAATGCGCCCTTCGGCAAGACCGAAAGCTGGCTCTTCCTCGAAGCGCCGGTTTCCGGCAGCATCGTCAACGGCTGCAAATGCCAAAGCCGTCAGGAGCTCAACGAGCGCGTTGCCGCCGGGGATTGGGACAACGTGATCGACCGACTGCCGGTACAGAAGGGCGAATATGTCTTTGTGCCCACCGGCACGCTGCACGCGCTGTGCGCCGGCAGCCTGGTCTATGAAATCCAGCAGTCCACGGACGTCACCTATCGCTTCTACGATTACGACCGCACGGATAAGGACGGCAACAAGCGCCCGCTCCAGCTGGACAAGGCGATGGAAAACATCACTTTGGGAAATAAGTCGGTGTCCGTTCCCTATGAATCCGACCGCGATTATGACGAACCGTATTACACCACCCGCCGCCAGCAGATCAGCGAGAGCTATCTCAACGATCACGATACCTTTGCGTGCGTGACGCTGCTCTCCGGCAATTTGATGATGGACGGCCTTCCTGTGACGGCGGGCATGAGCTTTATCGCCCTGCCGCACGAAAACGTGACCTTCACCGGCACGGCCGATGTGATGATCGCCCGTCCCCTGTAAATCTCACCACCGACAAAGCAAAAGCATGAGGAGGCGCGCATGAAGCAGTATCTGGGCTTTGATGTGGGCGGCACGTCGATCAAGGTCGGCGTGGTGGAGGAAAATGCCCGCGTGGTCTACCACGAAAAGCTCCCCATTCCGCCGGACTACGACGCCTTCATGGAGCAGCTCTCCGGCTGCTATCACCGGCTGAAGAAGGAATATCCGACCCTCTGCGGCATCGGCATCAGCTCCTGCGGCGGCATCAACCCGGCAACGGGCGTGGTGTTTGCCAAGCTCGCGCCAAGCCTGACTTACCTCATCGGCCGGGAATACTACAAGCTGCGGGAAATGGTGGACGTGCCCGTGGCGCTGGAAAAGGACGGAAACTGTGCGGCGCTGGGCGAGATCTGGTGCGGCAGCGCGACCGATCTGCAGAACTTCATCACACTCGTGTTGGGTTCGGGCTTCGGCGGTGCGGTCTGCGTGGGCGGCAAGGTGTTTACCGGCGCGCACTTCCTGGCCGGCGACATGGGTTATGCGTACCCGCTGCCGGAGGATACCAGTTACGGGCAGTATATCGCCCCGGTCGAGGTCGAAAAGCGTTATCGCGAACTGACCGGCGGCTTTAAGACCATCCCGGAGATGAAGCAAACACAGGATGATGATCCTGCGGCGAGGGATTGCTACCTTCGCTTTATCGACGGACTGGCCAATGCACTGCTGACCATGCAGTATGTCATGGATCCGGAGATGTTCCTGCTGGGCGGCGGAATCACCTCCTGGCCGGAGCTGATTCCCGAATTGGAGGCGCACATTGCAGCTCTTGTTCAGCGTCGTGACGGACCGTTGGTGCCGCGCGTACGCGCCTGTACGCATCAGAACGACGCCAATTTGCTGGGAGCGGTCTATAACCTCAAACAGACCTTCGGCTTGTAATTTCACAATCGACGGGAAGGAGGATCCCCATGCCATTTTTGCACATTCAGATCGGCAGAGAGCTGCCGAAGGAAGCAGTACGCGAAATCTACGATTTCTGCGCACAGAAGATCTCTCTGATTCCTCAAAAGAACAAGGACAACCTCATGGTGCGCATCGAAACCGACGGCGATACCTTCAAATACGGCAAGAAAACGCCTTGCGCGTTTGTCGATGTGCGCCTGTTCGGCCCCGCACCGAAGGCGGCGAAGGAAGCCTTTGCCCAAGCCCTGGGCGAGAAGCTGCAAGAGACGGCGCAGCTCGGTCCGGGCGAAATCTACATGAACTTTATCGAACTGGATCACTGGGCGACCGGCGATTCGTTCCGCACGCTTTGATTTACGAAAGAAGGCATTGACATGAAGTTGGAAGGAAACGGCGTGGTTATCCGCGATCTGACGGCGGAAGATGCGGCGGCGCTGTGCCGCATTGCCCACGAAGCGCCCATTGAAAAATTTGTCCCGCAGCTCTCCGATGGTCTGAACGCACCGGAGGATTATCTGCCTCTGATCGAGAAGCAGGACGGTTCGCTTTACGCCATTGCGCGCAAGGACAACGACGAGCTCATCGGCGCCATCGGCGTGCAGTTCCATCCGGATCTGAATGAAAAGGCATTGATTTACTGTACCTCCGATGCGTGCAAGGGCATGGGTTTTACCAAGGAAGCTGTCACGCTCTTTACCGATTGGGCACTGCGCAATGCCGATACGCCTTATCTTGTGCTGGCCGTGGATGAAAACAATGCTTCCGCTGCCCGCCTGGCCGAAAAATGTGGCTTTACCCTCAGCGAGCGCCGCGTCACCGTCAGTCACCGCCTGCCCGGCATGACCGGCGACACCTACCTCTATTTCCGCAAGTACTGACGAATTCCAATCCTATTAAAAGAAACCGCTCCTGCATCTCTGTTTAGAAAAGGTGCAGGAGCGGCTTTTTTGATTCAAAGTGAAATGGAATCTGTTACGGCATATAGAAGCGCTGGACGTAGAACAGTTCGCCGTTGGTGATGCGTGCCTGGGTGTTGCTGCGGGCAAAAACGGCAGCGTCGCCCTGGAGTGCGACGAAGTCGGCGAGGGATACGGTGGTTTCGCCCTTTTCGAGGTCGGAAGAATCAATCAGCTTGAAGTCGGCGGAGAGGGGCAGGGTGACGCTGCCGACGGGGTGGTAGTCGATGGCGTCATCCAGATTCCAAACGCGGAGGACGCCACCGTCTACCGTGCCGAGCTCATAGCCGCCTTCATCGATGCCGCCGTTGATCTGTACGCCGTTGGTGCGGTCGATGGTGGTGATGACGACGTCCTGACCGTCAATGACGATGGTGTCGCCTTCTTTCAGCTGAGAGACTTCCGCGGCATCGTAGCGATCGTAATCGCAGACGACCATCGTCAGCTTGTAGCTGCCGTTTTCGGAGACAAGGTCCTGGTTCAGATCAAAGCCGACCTGCAGGGTGCAGTCGGTCAAGTTGGAGAGGTCAATGTCGGAAGCCATCGGTTCCACACGCAGCGCCTGCGCGGCGGAAGCATCGCTTGCCGCAGGCGTTTCATCGACCTGCGGGGGAATGGTCGCCGTGGAGGCGGGAGCGTCGCTGGCAACGGGCGCTGCGCTGCAAGCGCTCAACGCCAGTACGCAGAGCACCAACAGAAGAAACAAAGCTTTTTTCATGAAATTCAACTCCTTTATATCAGGCTTTCTGCAATTTCCACCCGATAGAGAAAAGTCTATCATAAAATTCAACGAAAATAATCAATAAAATGTTTCTGAAAAGTCAAAGATTCGTATCTAAAGTGTTGCCAAGGAAAAGCGAGGAATGTTATACTGACCGAAAGGGATGGGATGAAGCATGACGGATTCGTATGAGGATATTCTTCACTTGCTGCACCATGTTTCTGCAAAGCGGCGGCGGATGTCCAATGCCGAACGGGCGGCGCAGTTTTCGCCCTTTGCGGCGCTGACGAGCTACGGCGAAGCGGTGGAGGAGACGGCGCGGCTGACGCAGGAAAAACTGGAACTGGATGAATCGGCCAAGGCGGAAATCAATGACCAACTGCTCTGGTTGGCGCAGCATATTCGGGAACTGCCCGGAGTAAGGGTGACCTATTTTGTGCCGGACGAGCGAAAAACGGGCGGACAATATGTCACGGAGGTTGGCGCGCTGCGCCGCATTGACGAGTACAATCACGTCATCGTGATGGAAAACGGGTTGGAAATTCCCATGGAGGATATCTTTGACCTGAAAGCGGAGAGAAAGAGCGAAGAATAAGCGAAAAAAGCAAGAGACGAGCTGAGATTGAAGCTGCTGAACGCGAACCTTTCCGTCTGCAAAACGGCGGGGGAGCCGAAGATCAACCCGGCCGCGGCATTCTGCTTTACCGACCGAACGGATGAGGTGTGTCAAACGGACGATGTACCGGCCGGAACGACCGAAAGGGAGGAGGGCTGAAAGGCCTTTCGCATCCAGGGAACGCTGGATTTTTTTCGCCGGTTGGCATTCTGGCGGAAAACAAAATCGGAATCTTCGTGATTTCCGCGTTCCATACCGATGATGTGCCGGTGAAGCGCGAAGCCGTCTGAGCGCTGCAAGACGCCGGATATGTTTTTGAAAAATGAGATTTTACCCCTTTGCGGAGACAAATTCCGCAGAGGGTTTTTTGTGCAGAAAATTTACAGGAATATCCTTGAAATTCGAGGAAAAAGAAATATAATTGAAATGTTCAAAATTGAATTGTTTGAACGGGAGGGATCAGTATGCTGACAGCATCGCAGGTCTACACCCATTCCAGACTGCTGCTGGACGCCTACGCCGGCATCATGCGTCCGCTGAGCGCGGAGCTGAACATGGCGCAGACGGCGGTGGATATCCTGATGTTTCTGGCCAACAATCCGGGCTATGATACGGCGAAGGACATCTGCACCATGCGCCATCTGAAACCGGGGATCGTTTCGTTCCATGTGGAAAAACTGGTTCAGGAAGGATACCTGGAGCGGCAGAATGTGCCCGGGGACCGGAGAAAGTGCCGGTTGGTCTGCACGGAAAAGGCGGCGTCCATTATTGAAAAAGGGCGTGCGCTGCAAGCAAAATTTATGCGCCAGATGACCAAAGGGCTGGAAAAAGAACAGATAGATACTCTGGTGACCTGCCTGGAAACCTTTGAGAAGAATCTTTCCGGCATCGCGCAGATGCAGTTTGAGGAGGAAAAGAAATGAGCCAAAGTCAGGACAAGACTTTTCTGGGCACAGAGCCCATCGGCAAGCTGCTGCTGAAGCTGGCCATCCCCACGGTCGTGGCGCAGCTGGTCAACATGCTCTACAACATTGTGGACCGCATCTACATCGGGCATATGCCCGGCGACGGCGCGCTGGCGCTGACAGGCGTGGGCGTGTGCATGCCGGTGATCATGATTATTTCCGCTTTTGCGGCGTTTATTGCCTCTGGCGGCGCACCAAGAGCGTCGATCTTTATGGGGAAGCAGGATCACAATACAGCCGAAAAGATATTGGGCGGCTGCTTTTCTCTGCAGATTGTCATTTCGCTGGCGCTCACAGCCGTGCTGCTGATCTGGGGACGCGGCCTGCTGATGGCCTTCGGCGCGAGCGAAAATACGATCGAATACGCTGTCGATTACATGATGATTTATGCGCTGGGCACGATCTTTGTGCAGCTGACGCTGGGCATGAACGCCTTCATCACAGCGCAGGGCTTTGCCAGCATCGGCATGTGGACGGTGCTCATCGGCGCGGTGATCAACATCGCGCTCGACCCGCTGTTCATCTTCGGTCTGCGTATGGGCGTGCGCGGCGCAGCGCTGGCCACCGTGATTTCGCAGAGTGTTTCCTGTGCCTGGGTACTGCGCTTCCTGACGGGCAAAAAAACGCTGCTGCGGCTGAAAAAGGAAACCCTGTTCCGCAATTTCAAGCTGGTGCTGCCGTGCATCGCGCTGGGCAGCGCGGCCTTTATCATGCAGTCCAGCGAAAGCGTGATCTCGGTGTGCTTCAATTCTTCGCTGCTCAAATACGGCGGGGATGTGGCCGTGGGCGCGATGACGATCCTGACCAGTGTGATGCAGTTCGCCATGCTGCCCCTGCAGGGCATTGCGCAGGGCGCACAGCCCATCACCAGCTATAACTATGGTGCGCGCAACACAGCCAGAGTCCGCGAGACCTTCCGCAAGCTGCTGATCGCGTGCCTGACCTATTCCGTGCTTCTGTGGGGCTTTATTCAGCTCTTCCCCGGCGCGTTCGCCTCGATGTTCACGACCGATGCGGAGCTGCTGGCCTTCACAACCCGCGCCCTGCGCATCTACTGCGGCGCGCTGTTCATCTTCGGCTTGCAAATCGCCTGCCAGATGACTTTTGTCTCCATCGGCAATGCGGGATGCTCGATCGTGGTGGCGGTGCTGCGCAAGTTCGTGCTGCTGATCCCGCTGATTTACATCCTGCCGGCATTCCTTCCGGACAAGACCACGGCGGTGTACCTGGCTGAACCCGTGGCCGACGCCATCGCCGTTACCTGCACGGCCTTCCTGTTTGCATGGCAGTTCAAAAAGGCGCTGCGCAAGCTGGAACAGCCCGCTCCGGTGCAGGAAAAAGAAACATAATCCGCCAGATTTCACAACAAAATTACTTTAGGAAGGCGCTGCCCCGCTTGCATTTCCAAACGGTTTGTTTTATGATATATTTGGAACACTAGGGAAGAACCTGATTCTTCCGGCGTTCCCCATAGGTTAAAAACATGTTCCGCTCTTGAGGCGGGCATGAATCTTTACAAAAGGAGATAGAACGTAATGGCAATCGATCTGAGCAAGTATGGCATTACCGGAACGGTGGAAATCGTTCACAATCCGTCTTACGAGCAGCTCTTTGAAGAAGAGACCAAACCCAGTCTGGAAGGCTTTGAAAAGGGCCAGGTCAGCGAGCTGGGCGCCGTCAACGTCATGACCGGCGTTTACACCGGCCGCTCCCCCAAGGACAAGTTCATCGTCATGGACGATACTTCCCGCGACACCGTGTGGTGGACCTCCGACGCTTACAAGAACGACAACCATCCCGCTTCCGAGGAAGCCTGGAAGGCCGTCAAGGAGATCGCCAAGAAGGAGCTGTCCAACAAGAAGCTCTACGTTGTGGATGCTTTCTGCGGCGCCAACAAGGACACCCGCATGGCCATCCGCTTCATCATGGAAGTGGCCTGGCAGGCGCACTTCGTGACCAACATGTTCATCAAGCCCACCGAGGAAGAGCTCAAGAACTTCGAGCCTGACTTCGTTGTCTACAACGCTTCCAAGGCGAAGGTCGAGAACTACAAGGAGCTGGGCCTCAACTCCGAGACCGCGGTCGTCTTCAACCTCACCTCCCGTGAGCAGGTCATCATCAACACCTGGTACGGCGGCGAGATGAAGAAGGGCATGTTCTCCATGATGAACTACTACCTGCCGCTCAAGGGCATCGCTTCCATGCACTGCTCCGCCAACACCGATATGAACGGCGAGAACACCGCCATCTTCTTCGGTCTGTCCGGCACCGGCAAGACCACCCTGTCCACCGACCCGAAGCGTCTGCTCATCGGCGATGACGAGCACGGCTGGGACGACAACGGCGTCTTCAACTTCGAAGGCGGCTGCTATGCCAAGGTCATCAACCTGGACAAGGATTCCGAACCCGATATCTACAACGCGATCAAGCGCGATGCTCTGCTGGAGAACGTGACGCTGGATGCCGAGGGTCACATTGATTTCGCTGATAAGAGCGTGACCGAGAACACCCGCGTGTCCTACCCGATCGATCATATTAAGAACATCGTTCGTCCGATCTCCTCCGCACCCGCTGCGAAGAACGTCATCTTCCTGTCCGCGGATGCTTTCGGCGTGCTGCCCCCTGTCTCTGTTCTGACTCCCGAACAGACCCAGTACTACTTCCTGTCCGGCTTCACCGCGAAGCTGGCGGGCACCGAGCGCGGCATCACCGAGCCCACCCCCACCTTCTCCGCGTGCTTCGGCCAGGCGTTCCTGGAGCTGGCTCCCACCAAGTACGGTGAGGAACTGGTCAAGAAGATGCAGGCCAACGGCGCCAAGGCCTACCTGGTCAACACCGGCTGGAACGGCACCGGCAAGCGTATCTCCATCAAGGATACCCGCGGCATCATCGACGCGATCCTCAATGGCGATATCCTGACCGCGCCCACCAAGAAGATCCCCTACTTCGACTTCGAGGTTCCCACCGAGCTGCCCGGCGTCGATTCCAAGATTCTTGACCCCCGCGACACCTATGCGGATGCCGCCGAGTGGGACAAGAAGGCTCAGGATCTGGCCTCCCGCTTCATCAAGAACTTCGCCAAGTACGAGAACAGCGAAGCTGGCAAGGCTCTGGTTGAGGCCGGCCCGAAGCTCTAAGATTCCGGCGTGAGCTGAAATTCTAAAGGCATAAAAAGCGCCCCGTTTCCTTCTGAAAAGAAGGAGGCGGGGCGCTTTATTGCGCTTCACGGAAAAAAAGCTGCCCTCTTTTGCGGAGGACAGCCTTTTTGAATGCTTGTTTATTTTTTCTTTTTGAAAAGCTGGGGATTGGAGCGCAGAACGATGACGCCGTAATAAACCATGGCAAAGAGTGCAACGCCGGTTGCGATATAGAGCAGCACTGTGTGCCAGGGAGCGACCGTATCGGAGAAGAAGGAGATCAGCACCGCAACCGTAAACAGCACGGTTGCCAACTTGCCGAAGAAATTCGATGGGAGGATGATGTCCTTGCGGTAGAGGCAAGCCGCAACGGTGATCATCGTGCATTCCTTCACGCCGATGACGATGGGGACCCACATCGGGATGCGCCCCGTCAGATACAGGCAAATCAGGGTTGTAATGAGCATCAGCTTGTCCGCCAGCGGATCCATGACCTTGCCGAAGTTTGTAATCTGGTTGAATTTGCGGGCGAGATAGCCATCCAGTACATCCGTCGCGCTGGCCAGAAGGAAGAAGAAAAGCGCCCAAAGGGGATGGTTGGTTGCAAAACACACGATAACCGCCGGAACCATCAACATGCGGAGCAGTGTCAAAATGTTTGGCAGATTCATATGGATTCCTCATGGGTCGATGGGGGGATAAGTGCAAAAAAGAAACAGGTCCTGGCAAATGCCAGAACCTGCTCATTCGGTCAGAGCCGAATCTTTGGTCGAGGTGACAGGATTTGAACCTGCGACCTTTTGGTCCCGAACCAAACACGCTACCAAACTGCGCTACACCTCGAAATGGAGCCAACAAAGGGACTCGAACCCTTGACCTGCAGTTTACGAAACTGCTGCTCTACCAACTGAGCTATGTTGGCACATCTCCGGCACCGACACTAATAGAGTATACCATGCACTTTACGATTTGGCAAGGGGTTCTGCGGAAAAAGTACACTTTTTTTCCCAAAGAGGCGCTGCGCACCCAGATCAGGAGGTCTGGACGCGCAGCGTGCCGGGTGAGGAGCGCTTTTAGCCGGAGCATCCGCAGCGATTGCAGCGGGAGCAGCCGGTGCAGGAAGAGGTATTGCCGCAGCAGGACGAATTCGAGCAGGAGCAGCAGGAGCCGGAAGAGCTTCCGGAGCAGCAGCCCGTGCTGCATCCGGTCTGCGCACAGGTGCATCTGCGGCAGTTATTCCACCAGGGCCACTGGCGGGAGCAGCTGCGGCAGTTATTCCACCAGGGCCACTGGCAGGAGCAGCTGCCGGAACAATTCGTGGAGCAGATCACGCCGCTGGTCGTGGTGCGGATGCAGCCGCCGGGGCAGGTAGAGGTATAGTCAATCTGCGAAACATTGCAGGGAGAACAGTTGGTGCATGCCATGATGCAGGACCTCCTGATGATGTCGGTTGAGGATGAGACGGGAAAAATCTTCCGTCGATACATCCTATGCAGCACCCGGAAAAGTTGTTATAATGGAGCCAAATAAAATTCAAGGGAGGCTCCTTTCATGGAAAAGCTGGATGCTCTTGTCGAAAAACTGAAAAAATACGGCTATGATGTACATACCTTTGAAAACGCACAGCAGGCGAAGAATTACCTGCTGGAAACCATCCCGCAGACCGATACCGTCGGCATCGGCGGCAGCATGACCGTGCAGCAGATGGGGCTGGATCAAGCGCTGCGCGCCCGCGGCCAGCAGGTTTTCTGGCACTGGGGCGTGCCGGCGGAAGAGGCCAATGAGATGCGTAAAAAGGCCGCCACAGCGGATACCTACCTCTGCTCGGCAAACGCGCTGACCATGGACGGCAAAATCGTCAACATCGACGGCTTCGGCAACCGTCTGGCCGCTACCCTGCACGGCACCGGCAAGGTCTATATGATCGTGGGCAAAAACAAGCTGGCGGAAAATCTCGACGCGGCCATTGCGCGCATCAAGAATGTCTCCTGCCCTGCCAATGCCAAACGCCTCGGCCTCAAGACGCCCTGCGCCGTGCTCGGTCACTGCACCGACTGTTCTTCGCCGCAGCGCATGTGTCGCGCGACGCTGATCTTCGACCGCAAGCCCAACGCACACCCCATCGATATCCTGCTGGTGGATGAGGAGCTGGGCTTCTGATTTTGAATACCGACAGAATCAAGGAGGAATTCCATGGCCTATTGGATCTGGTTTCCGCATGATTTTGAAATTGATCTGCGCGGCAAGGTGGAAATGCGCCGTCAGGAGCACGGCATGACCTGTCCGTCCATCTGGCGGATGGATGCGCCGGGACGGTCCATTGCTTTCCACAAACGCTATCATTTGGACAAACCCGGCCGCACTCGAATGGCCAGCCAGGGCGGTGCCTACGTTATGTTGGACGGCGCGGCGGCCAAAGATAAAAGCGAGTGGATCGATCTGCCTGCGGGCGATCATTTCCTGAACATTCAGGTGATGAACCTTAACGGTCTGCCTGCGCTGTATCTGGAAGGCGACCTTTCTACGGACGATACCTTTCTGGCCTGCGAGAACAATGCGGACGAAGTGCCCTGCGGCTGGTCACCCTTGTTTGACACATGGAAAAAGCGCCCCGAAAACTACGCGCTGCCCACGCGCCGCCTCGAAGCGGCAAGCGTTGCGGCGGACGGATTGGTGGATTTCGGGCGTGAGGTGTTCGGCTTTGCACATCTGAAGGCCGCAGCACCGGGCGAAGCTGTGGTGTTCTACGGCGAATCCGCGCAGGAAGCGCGCGCGGGCTTTACGGGAGAAATCTGGGATCGCATGACCTTTGAGCGTGCGGGACAGGAGGTGCGCCTGCCCTCCCGCGCCATGCGCTATCTGCGCGCGGACGGGCCGGTGGAGATGAGCAGCGTCTGGCTCGAAGAGGAAATCAACGGGTTGACGATGCGCGCGTCCTTTGCAAGCAGCGACGAGCGGCTCAATCGAATCTACGACGTTTCGGCGCGCACGATGGAGCTGTGCACGCGCGAGTTCTTCCTCGACGGCATCAAGCGCGACCGCTGGGTCTGGGCGGGCGACGCGCTTCAGTCCGTGATGATGAACCATTATTCCTATTTCGACAGCGAAACCGCCCGCAGGACGCTGGCAGCGCTGCGCGGCCGGGAGCCCTTCGACGCGCACATCAACACGATACTGGACTACACCTTCTATTGGATGATCGCGGTGTGGGAGGACTATTTTTACACGGGCGACGACCGCTTCCTCAAGGGCATGTACGGTAAAATGGTTTCCGCCATGGAATACACGAAAAAGCAGTGCTCGGCGGACGGCTTTGCCGTGGGAAAGCCGAAAGACTGGGTGTTTGTGGACTGGGCGGACATGAGCAAGGAAGGCGAACTATGCGTTGAGCAGGTGCTGCTCTGGAAGAGCCTGACCGTGCTGGCCGACAGTGCCCGGCTGCTGGGCAAAGCCGCCGATGAGGCGCGCTGGCAGGCGGAGGCAGACAAGCTCCGCGCGGCGATTTTCGATTTGTTCTGGGACGAAGAAAAGGGAACGCTGCTGCATCAGCGCGTGAACGGCAAGGTGCAGGGGCATACGCGCTATGCGCCGATGTTCGCTGTGATGTACGGGCTGCTGACGGGTGAGCAGGCGCGATCGGCCATCGAGCATTCGCTGCTGCACGGCGACGCGCCGGAGATCACTACGCCGTATATGCGTTTTTACGAAATGGACGCGCTGATGCGCGCGGGCTGTGCCGAGCAGGTGCTCCGGGATGTGCGCGATTACTGGGGCGGCATGCTCGATCTGGGTGCGACAAGCATATGGGAACAGTTCAATCCCAACGAGCAGGGCGACGAGCATTGGGCGATGTACGGCCGTCCCTTCGGGCGCAGTCTGTGCCATTGCTGGGGCGCGGGGCCGATCTATCTGTGCGGAAGATACCTGCTTGGCGTGCATCCGCTGGAAGCGGGATATGCGCGCTACGAAATTGCGCCGCAGGCTGCCGGGCTGGAGAGCGTAAAGGGCGAAGTGCCTGTTCCGGGCGGCAGCATCCGCGTGGAGATGGAAAACGGCGGCGTGCGCGTCGTCAGCGCCTGCAAGGGGCGCGGCGTGCTGCGCTGGAAGGAGCGCGAGATCGAAATCCCGGTGGCGGATGGCGGCCCCGTGGAGGTCCTTGTGAAGTAAAACGATGAACAAACAGGAGATTTACGATCTGCTGAACCGCAGCGGCGTTACATTTGAAGCTGTGGAGCACAAATCGGTTTGCAATATGGCGTAGCTTTCGGAAATCGAGATGCCCTGGACGGAAGCGGAGGCGAAGAACCTGTTCGTTCGGGACGACAAAAAGCAGCGCTATATCCTCATCACCGTTAAAGGTGAAAAGCGCGTCGATCTCAAAGCCTTTCGGCGTGCGCACCAGATGCGCCCGCTGAGCTTTGCGACGGCGGAGGAGCTGATGGATAAACTCGGCCTGATACCCGGCGCGGTGACGCCGCTGGGCGCACTCAACGATCAGGAGGGTGCGGTGCAGGTGTTCATCGACCGGGAGCTGTCGGAGGAACAGGGTCTGGTCGCCGTGCATCCCAACGACAACACCGCAACGGTGCTGCTGAAAACCGAGGACCTGATCCGCGTGCTCCGAGAAAACGGCCATACGGTCGAAACCACGGAACTGTAAAGTCAAAAACGCATCCGCTGAAATGGTCGGGGGTCATAAGAAAGTAATATCGTATTTTCTCTGGAACGGCGTGGCTTCGGTCACGCCGTTTCCTGTTTCAGCAGTTCTTCCACAGGAATAAAGCCCACAAGGTCATAGGAAATGCGGATGCCCTGATGCCGCTTGCCGCTGGACTTGTCCGGGGCTTCAATGTAGATTGCCTTGACAAGCTCCCGCAGCGCATACGGGGTAAGCTCGTCTAAATCCTCGTATTTGCGTACCCGCTGGATAAACTGCTCCAAATTTTCAATCTGTCGTTCCTGTACTTCGATTTCCTGC
>CAJJNQ010000039.1 GCA_905193155.1 uncultured Christensenella sp. | reverse complement strand
CATAGCAAAACACCCCACTTGTTAGATAGTATATCATACTGTCTAACAAGTGGGGTGCAGTTCAAAAAAGACTTATCTCGGTGTTTTCTTGCTTTAGCTGTGTCTGATTATATCAGCTCAAAGCCTTTTTGCTTGTTGCAGGAGGGATCAGGCCTTGCCGATAGAGCCGAAGAGCTCCATCTTCTCCTTGACGGTGTCCTTGATGGCCTGGTAGCCGGGAGCCAGCAGCTTGCGGGGGTCGTAGCCCTTGCCCTGCTCGTCCTTGCCCTCTTCGATGTACTTGCGGGTCGCCGCGGCGAAAGCCAGCTGGCACTCGGTGTTGACATTGACCTTGGCAACGCCCAGGGAGATCGCCTTGCGAACCATCTCGGCAGGGATGCCGGTGCCGCCGTGCAGAACCAGGGGCTTGCCGGAGCAGGCTTCGTGGATCGCGGAAAGAACCTCAAAGTTCAGGCCCTTCCAGTTGGCGGGATATTTGCCGTGGATGTTGCCGATGCCGGCAGCCAGCATGGTGATGCCGAGGTCGGCAATGGTCTTGCACTGCTGAGGATCGGCCAGCTCACCGGCGCCGATGACACCGTCTTCTTCGCCGCCGATGGAGCCGACTTCCGCTTCAAGGGAGAGACCCTTCTCGTTGCAAATCTTCACGAACTCAGCCGTCTTGGCCAGGTTCTCTTCGATGGGGGCATGGCCACCGTCGAACTGAATGGAGGAGAAACCGGCCGCGATGGCCTTCTTGGCGCCCTCATAGGTGCCATGGTCCAGATGCAGCGCGACGGGAACCGTGATGTTCAGCTCCTCAATCATGGCCTTGACCATCGCCGCAACGGTGGTGTAGCCGCACATATACTTGGCAGCGCCTTCGCTCACACCTAGAATCACAGGGGAGTTCAGCTCCTGAGCGGTCGTCAGGATCGCCTTGGTCCATTCCAGGTTGTTGATGTTGAAATGGCCGACGGCATAGCCGCCTTCAACCGCCTTGGTCAGCATTTCCTTTGCAGATACCAGTCCCATGGAAATAGCCTCCTTATAAACTTTCTGAAAGTATTATACCACATTGCGGGACAAAGGAAAAGGCGGAATCTTTCTAAAACCGCCTTTTCCATCCCTGCATGGGATTACAGAACGTAACGGGTGTCGGATTCGGGACGAGCGTCCAGCTCGATTGCCTTGGTCTCGTAGCCCTTGCGGCCGAGCAGCGCGTAAGCCGCGTTCTTGCCCTCTTCGACACCGGGCTGGTTGAACGCATCCACATCCAGCAGCTCGCCGGCATAAGCCGTCTGCATCTCGAAGAAGTACATCAGCTGACCCAGCGTGTAGGCGTTGACTTCCGGCAGCGTGATCATCCAGGAGGGCTTGGCAGCCTTCAGCAGTGCATATTCCGTCGCGTGCAGTTCAGCGTCCAGCAGCTCGTTGAGGGTCTTGCCGCACAGGAAGGAGACGTCCGGGAACTCCTCGCAGCCCACCGGGATGGTGATCTTGCTGCGGAAATCGGCCACGCGCAGGAAGGTGATGACCTTATCGTCCGGGCCTTCGGTGTAAAGCTGCACCTGGCTGTGCTGATCGGTGACGCCCAAGGACTTGACCGGGGTCTGGCCGGCAGCGCAGGGCGTGCCGTCACGATGTACGTTCTTGCCCAGGGATTCCGCCCAGAGCTGTGCATACCAGTCTGCCATGTATTTCAGGCTGTCGGCATAGGGCATCATCACATGGATGTTCAGGCCCTTTTCCATTGCGCAAATCATCGCGCCTGCCGCAAACAGCGCCGGGTTCTTCAGATAATCATCGCTCTGGCAGCGCGCGTCCATCGCCGCCGCACCGGCCAACATCTCTTCGATGTCAATGCCCGCAACCGCCGCAGCCAGCAGACCCACGGGGCACATCTCGGAGAAGCGTCCGCCCACACCGTCAGGCACGACGAACATCTTAAGGCCGTCCGCCATGCCGATCTTGTGCAGATTGCCCTTCGCCGCGTCAGTGGTCAGGATCATGTGCTCGCCGTAGTTCTTGCCGTAGCGCTGCTTGAGCAGGTCGGACACGATCAGGTACTGGCTCATGGTCTCGGAGGTGTTGCCGGACTTGGAGATGACGTTGAAGCAGGTCTTGTCCAGATCCAGCAGGTTCAGCAGGGAAACCATGCGCTCGGGATCGACGTTGTCCTCAACGTAGATCTTCGGGCAGCCGCGCTTGGCGGCGGGCAGCTCGTTGTGGCGCAGGTTGTTCATGGCCTGCTGCACCATGGCGGGGCCGAGGGCGCTGCCGCCGATGCCCAGCACGACAAAAGCGTCGAACTTTTCGCGGATCGCAGCGGCGGTTTCGTTGATATCGGCCACCACTTCAGCCTGGTTGTAGGGGAGCTCAGTCCACATCATCATCTTTTCGATGCTGCCGCGGGACTCCTGCACGGCGTGCTGCGCCTTGACCAAACGGCCGGACAGCGCCTTCAGCTCGCGGGGCTCGACAAAGTTTTTCTTCAGCAGGCGTCCGGGAGGATCGGAAAGCACGGCGACGGCTTCCTGGACCTTTTCCAGATCCTTGCCCTCCAGGTTGTGGGCGGCTTTGCGCAGATCGGAGCGCACCGCTGCGCGCGCATCGGCAGCGAAGTCCGCCATCATGTGGTTGAAGTCGAAGGAAAGCTGCATGGAAGCTTTCCAATCGTCAGAAAGGTATTCCTTGGTCATAACGCTCAACCTCACAGAATCAAATTTACAATACTCATTATAGACAACTCCTTCGGGAATTTCCATTACTTTTTGATGAAAAAGTCTGAAAAATGTGTTAATTCACTCTTTTTTAACATAAATGCGCTAAAATAAAGCTGTATGGGCAGCATGTTTTGCTGGCAGAGATCAAATTTGGAGGATGAAACCTCAATGAAGAAAAAGAATCCCTGGATTAGGACGGCCGTCGCTTTTGCCTTTGCTCTTGTTTTCTTTATTTTGATCCGGATTGCGCCGGGGCATGAGGCGCTGGTAGAAAAAATCTATTCCAGAGGGATTTATAAGCTTTGGGCGCAGATGGTTTCCGGCGTTACGGGGCTGATTCCCGTATCTCTGACAGAACTTGGACTGCTGGTCGGCATTCCGCTGCTGCTGGTGATTTCCATCGTCCGCTGGGTGCGGCATAAAATCGACTGGCAGCGCTTTGCTTCCGGCTGGCTGACGCTGGCGCTGATTCTGTATTCTCTGTTTTCCGGCGGATGGGCGCTGAATTATTCCCGCCAAACCTACGCGCAGACGGCAGGACTGGAGACAAAGCCTGTCGAAATAGAGAAGGTAAAAGCATTGGTCGTATCGCTGGCGCAGCAGGCCAACGATCTCCGTGCGGAGCTGGATACAGGCGATGAAGCGATTGCGCTGCCCGGCACGCAGCGCCAAGTGATGCGTTTGGTTAAAGAGGCCTATCTTCGCGCCGGGGAGAAATACCCCTGGCTGGCCGGGCGTTACGGCGCGCCGAAGATCGCCATCCTCTCCACGCCGCTGGCGTATCTGAATATTGCGGGAATTTTCTCTCCCTTTACGGTCGAAGCGCACGTCAATGCGCACGAAGGGGATGTGCTCCTTGCGGCGACCGCTGCGCACGAGGCGGCGCACCTGCGTGGCTTTGCGCGGGAGGACGAAGCGAATTTTATCGCCTATCAGGTGTGCATAGAAAGCGAGGAGGTTTACGTCCGCTATTCCGGCACGATGTTGGCGCTGATCTACGCGGGCAACGCGCTGGCTAAGCAGAATATGGAAATGTATAGTGAAATCTATGCGACCTATTCCGAGGGCGTGCGCGCCGATCTTACCGCCTACCGGAAGAGCTGGGAGCCGTATAAGGGAGAGGCGGCGGAAATCCATAATAAGGTCAACGACGCTTATCTCAAGGCAAATAACCAGACGGACGGCGTCCAATCCTACGGCCGCATGGTAGATTTGCTCATCGCTGAGTATGAAAAGGAAAAATCTGCTGCGGCAGAATGAGGAGGAAAGTTTGTGAACGAAACGGAACTCAAAACGCAGCCTGCACCGGCAAGCGTCGAACCCGCTGTATCCGTCCCCGAAAAAAGCGAAGAGACGGTGAGCGAAAGCACGGCGCAGCAGCTGCTGTCCAGCGCGAAAATTCAGGAAAAGTGCGCCAAGAAGAGCCTTCTGCATCAGCGCATCCGCACGGTGCTGGCGGTGATCGTCGCCGTTGCCGCGCTGTCCATGATCGGCAGCATCAGCGCGACCATGCACGATGTGCAGCTGCTGACCAACAACGCGTCCTATGCCGTGACCAATCTGACCAATACGGTCAACGAGCTCGACCTGAAAAAAACGCTGGCCGCGATTGACGACATGGTGCAGGACGGCACCGTTCTGATCGACCAGGGCAACACCATGATCCGCAACAGCTCGCAGGACATTGAAACCTCGCTCAAAGCCATCGCCGGCCTTGACATCGAAGGCCTTAATGAGAGCATTCAGGCGCTGGAATCGGTGACGACGTCCATCGGCAAGCTGTTTGGATATAAAGGAAAGTAAAAGGAAAAACACACAGGGGGTAAAAACCTATGACTGAAGAAGAAAAAATCTTTGCGGGGCAGCTGTTCTGCCCCGGTGATCCTGCGCTCAAGGCGATTAAGCTGCGCGCGCACAAGCTGAGCCAGCGTTACAGCCAGCTGGCGGAAGATCAGGCTGCGGACCGCGCGGAAATCCTCTCTCAGCTCGTCGGCAAAATGGGCAAGGGCTGTTTTTTTCAGGGCCCGATCTTTTTCCACTACGGCACGCATACGTCCATCGGCGATGCGCTGTTCTGCAACTATAACTTCACCGTTCAGGACGATGCAAAAGTGACCATCGGCAATCATTGCGATTTCGGTCCGAACGTGAGCATCGTCACGCCCGTGCATCCCATGCTGCCCGACGAGCGCCAGCAGATGCGCGATGAAAACGGCAATCCCATCCGCCTGTGCTATGCGCGCCCTGTGACCATCGGCAACAACGTCTGGCTGGGCGCGAACGTCGTGATCTGCGGCGGCGTAACCATCGGCGACGGCTGCGTCATCGGCGCGGGCAGCGTCGTGACCAAGGACATCCCGCCCATGAGCTTTGCGGCAGGGAATCCCTGCCGCGTCATCCGCCCCATCACCGAGGAGGACAGCATGATCCACAAGCCGGAGATCATGGGCAAGAATCGTCCGCTTTAAGTAGATAACAGTCTGTTTACAAAATGTTATTTTTGGTATATAATGGTATAGGTTTCTGAATATATACTTCCAGGGAGGAAGAGAATATGGCAAAGACCCGTGTAGCCATCATTGGCTGTGGTACCATTGCAAATGCGGCGCACGCGCCGTCCTACCAGAAGAATCCGAATGTCGAAATCGCGTATTGCGTGGACATCATCCCCGAACGCGCACAGGCGCTCAAGGAAAAGTTCGGCACCGAGAACACCAAGGCCATTACTGATTACCACGAGATGCTGAAGGATCCCACCGTTCAGGCGGTGTCGGTCTGCGTTCCCAACTATCTGCACAATCCTATCTCCGTCGACTGCCTGCGCGCGGGCAAGGACGTGCTGTGCGAAAAGCCTGCCGCCAAGACCTATGCGCTGGCCAAGGAAATGGCGGATGCCGCCCATGAGACCGGCCGAATCCTGAACATCGGCGTGGTCAACCGTTTCAACAAGGCGGTCAACATGGTCAAGGACTATGTCGATGCAGGCAAGCTGGGCGAGGTCTATCATGTCTATTGCTCCTTCCGCGCACATCGCTCCATCCCCGGCCTGGGCGGCCCCTTCACCACGAAGGAACTCGCCGGCGGCGGCGTGCTGATCGATTGGGGCGTGCACTACCTCGATTTGATCAACTATGTGCTGGGCATCAAGGAATGCCGCACGGTTTCCGGTGCGTGTTATTCCAAACTGGCCACCAATATGCGTGAATACGTCTACGAAAACATGTGGGCAGGTCCCCCGGATTACAACGGAACCTATGACGTGGAGGAGTATGTGACCGGCTTTATCCGCACCGATAAGGCGACCATCTCGCTCAATGGTTCCTGGGCGGAGAACATCAACGATCCGGCTTCGACCTTCATCGAGTTCATCGGCGATAAGGGCGGCATCAAGCTGACCTACGGCGGCGGATTCACCTTCTTCGGCACCAAAGACGGCAAGCTTTGGCAGGAGACGCCGGAAATCAAGGTGGACAACATGTTCAACGATATGTTCTACGAGGAGCTCAAGGCTTTTGTCGAGTGCGTCAACTCCGGCGAACACATTCGCTCCTATGTGGACAACAACCTGATTACCGCGCAGATGATGCAGGGGCTTTATGATTCTGCTGAGCTGGGCAAGGAGGTATCCTTCTGATGAAAATCGGCGTGATTTCGGACTCTTTCCGTCTGAATCTGCATGACGGGTTGAAGAAGGCGGCGGAGGTCGGCGCGCAGGGCGTGCAGATTTACGCGGTTTCCGGTGAAATGGCTCCGGAGAACCTCAACGCGCAGCAGCGCCACGATTTGAAGAACTACATCAGCGATCTGGGCTTGGAAGTTGCGGCTCTTTGCGGTGACATGGGCGGCCATGCGTTTACCCGCGAAGAGGACAACGCCTACAAGGTGGATCGTTCCTGCCGCATCATGGATCTGGCGCTTGATTTGGACTGCCATGTTGTCACCACGCACATCGGAGTCGTCCCGACCGATCCCGCGCATCCCCGCTATGCGGTGATGCAGAAGGCCTGCCGCCAGATGGGTGAATACGGCGATAAGGTCGGCTGCCGCTTTGCGATCGAGACCGGCCCTGAGCTTGCCGTGACGCTGCGCAGCTTCCTGGACAGCCTCGGCTGCAAGAGTATGTGCGTCAACCTCGACCCTGCCAACCTGCTCATGGTTTCGGGCGACGATCCCGTCAAAGCGGTGCACACCCTTGCGCCTTACATCGTCCACACCCATGCCAAGGACGGCCGCATGGTCAAGTACCACGATCCCGAAATCATCTATGATTTCTTTGCGGACGGCGGCATCACCGACCTGCGCATGGAAGATTGCTTCACGGAGCTCCCGCTGGGCGAGGGCGGCGTCGATTGGGACAACTACCTCAAGGCGCTGCGCGAAATCGGCTACGACGGCTACCTGACCATCGAGCGCGAAGTCGGCGCAGATCCTGCCAAGGATATCGCCATGGCGGTGGATTTCCTGAAAGCGCGTATCTAACCGGAACAACAAAATAGCAGGAGAGCGGAGGATAGACTCTGCTCTCCTTTTTTGTGCCAATAACGAAGCCCTGCGATTTCTCGCAGGACTTCGTTCGCTGAACAGGAGGATACGCCTTTATCTTTTCTATTTGGAAGTCAAGCCACCGGCGCGTACCCAATCCATCATTTCCTTGGGATCGGTCGGGATGTAATCGTATGCGTTCAGGTCGTCCAGCACGGGCTGCACCTGCGGCATCATTTCTGCGATCCATGCGCGCCATTCCGCTTCGATATTGTCGTAAGTGGAGTTGGCGATCAGGTCAATGGCCTTTGCCTTGGTCTGCGCGGTGAAGGTGCCGAGCTTGTCCTTGTTTGGGGTCGTGGTGTAGGTCTGCACATAGTCCAGAACCTTGATCTCATCCGCGATGGTCGCCTTGCTCCAATCCATGGCCGCTTTTACATCCTGCACGTCCTGCGGGTTCTTGGAGACGTTGGTGAAGTTGGCGGCGTTATCGTTAACGCTCAGGCGGGAGTAGTACGTACGGAAGTTGTAAGGATCTACATAAGTATCGCTGTCGTTCTTTTCCCAATTCAGGGTGATGGTGCCGTCGGAACCCACAGTGAAGTCCGTGCCTTCCAGGCCGTAGAGCGCCAGGTTCTTGCCTTCGGTCGTCAAGTTCCAATCCTGGGTGGCCAGGAAGCGCGCCTTCTGCGCATCGGTTGCGCGTTGAGAGAACGCGACGCAGGACCAGTAGCTCGCCACTGCGTGCTGATAGAAGTGACCATCCTGGCCGGGCTTGCCGACCTTGGCGATGACGTAAACCTTGTCGCGGTCCAGCGTGGGATCAACCTTCATGACTTCGTCACGAACCGTGGAAACCCAGGACAGGGAGTTATTCTGCCCTATCGCGCCCATCTGACCGGCGTAGTAGAGCTCGCGGTAGAGGGTTTCGCTGGAGTCAATGACGTTGTCGGGCCAGATGATGCCGCGGTCGTAGAGATCCTTGACGATCTTGAGACCATTGATGTAGTCGTCGGTCGAGGGATACCAGACGTATTTGCCATCCATTTCGATGTAGCCGGGTTCCTCAAACGTCCAGGGCGTGGGGTTGGTTTGCCAGATGCCCAAAATGTCGGGGAAGTAGCCCATTCGGGTGGCCAGGCCATAGGTGTTACCCGCGCCGTTTCCGCCGGGATCCTTTTCGATGAAGGCCTGCATCAAGTTCATGAACTCATCCCAGGTGTAGACATCGTCCTCATTGCGCATACCGAGCTTTTCCGCCCAGTCTGCGCGGTAGCCGAAGCCCATGTCGATCATGAAGTCGTAGGAAGCGGAGTCGCGCATCGCGGGCAGAGACATCAGCTTACCATCGAAAGTGCAGAGCTCGTCGCCCAGCATCGCTTCCTGGTCGTACATCGCCTTGATGTTGGGATAAGCATCCAGCGAGGGAATTTCCGCAAACAATCCCGTGTTCATCCAGGTGATGTATTCGGTGTAAATGACGTCGTTTAGTCCGATCCAGACCACGTCAGGCAGATCGTCCGTCGCAATCCAGATACGCAGTTTGTCAAAGCGCTCGGAGTATTGCAGCGGAATCCAGTTGACGTCGAAGTTGAACTTTTCCGTGTAATACTTCCAAAGAGCATCGTTTTCGGTCGGGGGATTGGAGGTTGTGTTCATGGTAAAGGTGATGTGTTCCGCAAACTGGTTATTGTCTGCGGGAGCGGCGCTTTCTTCGGCAGCGGGGGACTCGCCAGACACTTCCTGCGTTTGCGAGGGAGCCGCTGTAGCCTCGGGCACTTTCCCTGTGCAAGCTGTGCAGGCGAGAGCGAGAAGCAAAGCCACTGCGAGGGACAGAAGTCGCTTTTTCATGGGTGTTCCTCCTTATTTTTCAGTACACGCAGTACTTTTTTGCTTTTGTATTAGCCCTTGACGGCGCCAACCGTCATGCCGGAGACGAAGTATTTCTGAATGAAGGGATAAACCAGAATGATCGGTGTCATCGTTACGACAACGCAGGCCATTTTGATACCCTCAGAGAAGGGCGTGATATTGTATTGCTCCAGTTCATTGGTGACCATGGCCTGGCCAGTGGTTTGGATGATGCCGCGCAGCACCAGCTGCAATGGCCGCTTTTCAAAGCTGCGGATAAACAGCATGCCGTTGTACCACTCGTTCCAGCGCTCCACACCGTAGTAGAGCGCGAACGTGACTAGAATCGGCACCGAGAGCGGCAGCAGAATGCGGAAAAGAATCGTCAGGTCGTTTGCACCGTCGATGCGGGCAGATTCCTCCAACTCGGCGGGAAGCGATTCAAAGTTCTGCCGAATAACCGTCATATACATGATGGATACGCCGGAGGGCAGGATCATCGAGAAGATGTTGTCTACCAGCTTCAGATCTTTGATCAGCAGATAGAACGGAATCAGTCCGCCGGAGAAATACATTGTAAAGACGATCATCATCATAAACAGCTTTTTGCCGGGGAATTCCTTGGAAAAACCGTAGGCAAGCGATACGGTCAGCAGCATGTTGTACAGCACGCCGACCAGCGTGATGATGAGCGTGACCTTCATGCCGTCGAAGATCGAACCGTTTTTGAAAACCACGAAATAGGATTCAAATGTGATGTTCCTCGGGTAGAGCATGAAGCGGGTTTTGATGTAGTCTGCCTGAGAGACGAGGGAGACGCAGACGGAATTATAAAAAGGATAGAGAATCAGCAGAGCAAATACCGTGAGGAAAACGATGAGAATATAGTCGAATGCATTCAACCGGTTCAGCTTGCTCCGGTGATGGGGATGAGCGGATGAAAGCGCTTTGGTCGTCATGTTCTCGCCTCCTTACAGTATGCCGGTGCCACTGATCTTTTTGCAGACGACGTTGACGCTCAGCAAAAGGATGCAGTTGGTCAATCCCTTGAACAGGCCGACCGCAGTACTAAAGCCGAAGTTCGGTGTACGTTGGAACGTGATGCGGTAAATGTAGGTGTCCAGAATATCGCCAACGTCGAGCACGGTGGAGTTATACATGTTCATGATCTGGTCAAAACCGGCGTCCATCATGTGGCCGACGCGAAGGATCAGCGTGATGATGACCACGGGGAGGATTCCCGGCCAGGTGATGTGAATGATGCGGTGCCAGCGGTTCGCGCCGTCGATGGTCGCCGCTTCGTAAAGCGCGGGATCGATGCCCGTGATGGCTGCGATGTAGAGGATGGTGCTCCAACCCGATTCCTTCCAGGTTAGTGAGAAGATCAGGATGTAGCGGAAAAGCCCTTTGTCCGTCATGAACTGATACTTTTCCATTCCCATGGCCGCCAACAGGTTGTTGACCGCACCGTTGTTGGCCAGAATGTTCATCATGATGCCTGCCACGATGACCCAGGAAAGGAAGTGAGGGAAGGTGAGAATGGTCTGCACACTCTTTTTGAAACGCTGAATCTTGACTTCGTTGAGCAGAATGGCCAGGATCACCGGGAAAGGGAAAAAGAGCAGCAGCTGCATATAGGATATGATCAGCGTGTTCTTCAGCGCCAGGAAGAATTCGCGGTCGCGAAACAGCAGCTCAAAGTTGGACCATCCCACCCATGGACTGGCTGAAATGCCTGCGACCATGTCGAATTCCTTGAAGGCAAGCTGTATGCCGTACATGGGAACATATTTGAAAAGCAGAAAATAAACCATGCCCGGCAGGATGATGAGATAACACCATTTTTTCATCCAGATTCGTTTGAGCAGTGTTTTGCGCTTTTGCCCCGGGCGGGCGTGGAGAGCGCTTGCAGCAGAAATTGAGCGGGTACGCATCTGACCACCTCCGTTGTGCTAACTGTATCGTAACAAAAATAAAGAAGACGGACAATGGAGAAAACCTGGATGAATTTGTACTTTTCACGGGTAATAAGTAAAAAGTGATGAGTTTCATGGATGTTTTTCGCATTGCAATACAAGTAGATGGGAAAAGGATTCGTTTTTAAGAAAGGGATTTACGATGAAGGAATCTTGTGGTATAACAAAAACATAACATCAAATAGGGGAGAGACAGATGGAATACAAGGTGTTTCTGGTGGATGATGAACGCTGGTCGCTGAAAGATGTGAGATACACCTGCCCGTTTGAAGAGCTGGGTTTTGACGTGATCGGAGAAAGTACCAGTGCCGTCAAGGCACTGGAGGAAATCCGCCAGGGACGGCCAGACGTTGTTTTTGTGGATATTCGTATGCCTGCCATGACGGGGCTGGATTTGATTCATCTCATTAAAAAGGATCTGCCGGACACCGTCTTTATCATTTTGAGCGGATATGCCGAATTCAATTATGCGGCAGAAGCGCTGCGCCTCGGTGTGTTTGATTACTGCCTGAAACCCATGGAGGAACAGGCGGCGCGGGAGCTTTTGGTGCGAATTCGGGCACATCTGGATGAAAAAGGAAGACAACAGCACGAGATAGAGCAGGAGAGTGTGAAAGAATCGGTCGGAAGCGCCAATGTGCAGTTTTCCGAACTGCTGCAATATGTAAACGCACATCTGACGGAACCGCTGGCGCTGGGCGACCTTGCTGCGCAGTATCACATCAATGTCAGCTATTGCGGAGAGCTCTTCAAAAGCATCACGGGAGAGAACTTTACGCAGTATGTCCGCAACCGACGCATGAAGCTGGCGTGTGATCTAATGCTCCGCACGCAGCTGCCGCTGTCGCAGATTGCCGTGCGCACGGGCTACGCGGATTTGCCCTATTTCAGCCGGATCTTCACGCAGACGATGGGCACGTCGCCCAGCCGTTGGCGGGCGGAGAACCGTGCGAAAGGATGGCGCTGACATGAAGAAGGTTCGCATCCAGCTCTTCGCCATGCAGATTTGCTCCCTGCTGCTCATATTGGCCATCAGCAGTTTCTTTTTCGACCGAACGCTCATGTTGACGGAGGAAAGACAGAACTATTATTTGCAAAGTTCCCTTTCACAGGCAGCGCAGGGCGTTGAAAGCGTATTGAACGAAATCCAGCTCAGCACCGAAAACTATGCTTACAGCGCGGCAGTGCAGGAGCTGCTGCGTCTGCCAGGTCGGAGCAGCTCCATGCTGTACGCCTATAATCTGGCAAAAAACAGCGCCTATACCATTTTGAGCATCAATCATAATATCGATGGATTTGCAATTTTGCCATTAGAGGGCGGCATTTATACATTCGGCTTGAAGGATCAATACCGCTACTTGAACGCCCTTCAGGAAGCGCATGATTTGCCGGAGAGCAAGTTTGGCATTTTCCGTGGCCGGATGGATCGTAAATATGGGGAAAATCAGGCATATTATGTCTATTTCCTGCCTGTGTATTCGACAACGCAGAACCAAGAGGCCGCGTTGGGGGAATATCTGGGTCTGTGCGCTGCCTTTTGCCGAAAGAGCGCACTGGCGGAGGTGATGAGCGCTGCCTTGATGGACGGAATGTCGATGGAACTGCATTCGGCGGAGGGGACGGTATTGGAAGTAAAGCAAAACGCGCCCTCTGGCGTTCAGACAAAGCTGCTGACCAATACCTACGCTTATCCGTCGCTGGAATGGACAATGATCCAGCGGTATTTCAGCCCACAGTTTTCTTCGCCCTATCCGCTGATTTTCACCGCGTTCTTGCTCATCGCCCTCTGCGTGTTGGCGTTGCTCTCGCTGATTATTCATCGGAACTTTATAAGACCCATCACGGAGCTGAACGCCGAATTGCTCCGCCTGAGCGATGACCCGCTTGCGGCACAAAAGCTGAACATTGCCTGCCCGAATGAATTCAACACCATTGCTCATTCCATTAATGTTTTGCTGGAGCAGCTGCTTCAATCGCATCATAAACAGGTCGAGCAGCAGACGCATATGCTCCGGGTGGAGTTGTCTATGAATCAACTTCAGTTGGCCTTGCTGCAAAGTCAGATTAACCCGCATTTTCTCTACAACACCCTAGCCTGCATCCGCGGTATTGCGCTGGAAAACAATGTCCGCGTCATTGCGGAGCTGGTTACGAACATGGCGACGCTTTATCGTTACAGCATCAAGGGTGGCGCGTATGTACAGCTCAGCAGCGAATTGGAGATCATTCAGCGGTATTTGTATATCATGAATCTGAGGATGGACAACAAGTTCAGAGTGCGGATGGAGATTCCGGAGCAGTTAAAATCGTGCTGGATTGCCAAGATGATTTTGCAACCACTTGTGGAAAACGCGATTTTCCATGGCTTAGAGTGCAGTGAAAATGGCGGGGAAATCCGTATCTATGCCACATGGTTTGAAGGGGACAACGCCTTTTTGTTGAATGTATACGACAACGGGGAGGGCATAGAACAGAAGACGGTGAATCGCCTGAACGAGCTGTTCCAACAGATGGTCGGCGGATCGGACGCGCAGCAGCTGAACGCCAAAGGCGTGGGGATGCTCAACGTACACCGTAAAATCCGTCTTCACCATGGGGATGCCTACGGATTGCATGTTGAAAGCGAAAAGGGGAAGTTTACGCGCGTCTGCGCGCTGCTGCCAGTGTTGGAACAGTGCCCGGAACACAACGAAAAAGCCTAGAAGCAAAAGGTTTTGACGATTGAAATCGGAGGAGCGCAATGGTATACTGAAAAAGGAAAGTAAAACCGAATAGGCTGGGGGTACGACGATGAATATCGAAGCATTCCGCAACAGAATTCTGAGCAAGGACGAGAGCAACGGGTACATCGAACGAGAGCGCGCCATCGAGGAATTTCTCGCAGGCGGAGGGGGAAACCTGCCGCAAGCGCAAAAATATATCTGTGCGCTGGAAACCGTGCTGGGAATATTGTCCACGCCGGTTGAGAAAGGGGATTGGATCGTCGGACGGATGGCCGAAGGCCCGATTCCCTACGAGATGGAGCCGGTTCCGGCGGGCGGCAAGAGCCATGCGGGGAATCCTTTCAAGCCCACCGGGCGCAGCGCTGGGCACATGAGCCTGGACTATCGACCTTTGCTGCAAAAAGGCCTGAAGGGCATTGCGGAGGATTTTTGCAGCCATGCCCATACGAAAGAACAGAAGGAATATGCGGCCTTGGTAGAGCGTGCGGCCGCGGCGATTGGGCAGTATGCCGAGCGGTATGCGCTGGCGGCAGAAGCGCACGGCGCACGCCGTGCCGCGGAAGCTCTGCGCATCGTGCCGATGAATCCGGCACAGGATTTCTTCAGCGCGGTGCAGAGCGTGTGGCTGATGGAGATGATCCTTTCCTGCGTGACCGGCGGGCGGGACTTCGCCTTTTCACGTCTCGATCTTGCGCTGCTGCCGTTCTTTGATGCAGCAGAGAGCGAGGATGCGCAGGAGATCTTGACGGCGTTTTTGCTGCATTGCAACAATATCGGCGGCATGGGCAGCGAGCTGCATGTGCATATGCCCGTTCCCTGCGCGGCAACCAATATCTACCTCATGCTCGGCGGCAGGGGCGCGGAGGAGGCGCTGGCGCTGGATCTGTGCTTCCTGCGTGCAGCGCTCGAGGTTCGACTGCCGCAGCCTGTGCTGGCGCTGAGACAATGCAAAGGCAGCGATTCCCGATGGAAGATTGCCTGCGCCCATGCTGCACAGGAGCTGAACGGACAGGTTTCACTCTATAACGACGATGCGCTGATCCCGAATCTGATTGCTTTGGGGATGCCGGAGGAAAAGGCGCTGCATTATACCATGTCCGGCTGCAACCGCGCGGAAACGATGGGACATCAGTCTTCCGATGCCTTCGGCGATTGCGTCCGATGGTTTCTCAACGCCTTTTACGATGAAAAATGCCTTACACCCGAGGATATGGTGCAGGCGCTTGGCAGAGAAGCGGAAAGGGCGCTGGCAACGGCTGTAGGCAATCCGCGCGTGCCGCAGGAGAAGGAACTGCGGTTCAATCTGGAATCGCTGCTGTTGAACGACTGCGCGGAAAAATGCTGCGATATCGAAAACGGCGGACTGGCGATGGAAACTTATGTCCACAATCTCTGCGGCATTGCCACGATTGCGGACAGCCTTGCGGCGGTGGAGCAGTTGGTGATGGAGGAAAAGCGCCTTTCGCTGGAGGAATTCCGCGAAATTGTGCGCCGGAATTATCAGGATCAGGAGCTTTTGCGTCTGCGCATCAAAAAACGCGCGCCGAAATACGGCAACGACGATGACCGGGCGGATGTTTGGGCGCGACGCGCCGGAGAAGTGCTGGCGGAAGCCGTTTGCCATCAAACGGGTGAACTCATCCATATTCCCAGCTTTTATTCGCTTTATTTCCATCAATTCCAAGGCGCGAAGCTGGGCGCTACGCCGGACGGCCGTTTGGCTGGAGAGGACGTGAGCGAAAACCAGTCGCCGGTCTACGGCTGCGACGTGAAGGGCGCGACGGCGTTGCTGTGCTCCGCCGCCAAACTGCCACAAAACCGCTGCGGCGCAGGCGGGCTGAACCTGCGGATTGCCAGAAAGCTGGCGGATGAACAGCTTGCCGCGCTGGTCAGCGCCTATTTTGCCATGGGCGGCGTTAACCTTGCGCCGAGCGTGCTGACGAAAGAAACGCTGCTGGCGGCGCGCGAGCACCCGGAGCAGTATCAGAATCTGGCGGTGCGCATCGTGGGCTATTCCGAGCTCTATCTCCGCTTGCCGGAACGAATGCAGATCGAAATCCTCAACCGGACGGAGTATGCACTATGAACGGCTATGTTTCCAACATCCAGCGTTTTTCAACGCAGGATGGGCCGGGTCTGCGCACGACGGTGTTCCTCAAGGGCTGCCCGCTTCGCTGCCCCTGGTGCCATAACCGCGAAACCTGGCTGCCTGCACCGAGTCTGCTTTACTATGCGAAGGAGTGTGTCCTTTGCGGCGCTTGTGCAGCGGCTTGCACGAAGGGTGTTCATGAATTTATAGGATCACAGCATTTGATGCGGCGCGAAAAATGCGCTGCCTGCGGAAACTGCGCGCGGGAATGCCCGACCGGGGCGTTGGAACTGCGCGGAGAAACCTGCACGCCGGAAGAACTGCTCGATCTGGTGTGCCGCGACCGTCCCTTTTATGAGCAGAGCGGCGGGGGAGTGACTTTTTCGGGCGGGGAGCCGCTGATGCAGTTTGATTTTGTGAAGCAGTGCCTCCACCTGCTGCGGGATGGAGGTGTGCATATCTGTCTGGATACCAGCGGATGGGGCGGGCACGCAGCGGAGCTTGCACCTTTGGTGGATTTATTCCTGTGGGATATCAAACACACGGATGCGGAAAAACACCGCGCGCTGACCGGCGTGGAGCTTGCGCCCATTCTGCAAAGCCTTCGCAAGACCGATGAAAGGGGCGCAAAGATCCGCATTCGCTGCCCCATCATTCCGGAAGTTAACGCCACGGAGGAACACCTGCGTGCGGTCGGAAAAATCGCTCAACCCCTCAAGCATCTCGAAGGGATCGACCTTGTGCCGTATCATCCTTTGGGAATGAGCAAATCCGTCGCGCTGGGCGTCGATGCGCCGGAATACCGGCTTTTGACGGCAGAAGAAAAAGCCTTCCTCCTGAGCGTTTTACAGGGCAGTGTCCAAGTGCCCGTTCAGTGGTTATAAAAAACAGAGGACCCTCCCAGCAGAAGCACAATTCTGCCGGGAGGGCCTTTTGCGGTACAAGAGTCAGCGGAAAGTTGTAATCTTTTCCAGCTCCACGCGGCCGGAGTCCACCCGAATGCGGAGGACGGAACGGTCGGAAACACGAAGAGGGACGTTGGGCAGAGTGACCGAAACATTTTCTCCCGAGAGCCCCCATTCGCCCAGTTCGGTTTCGTCCTGTTCGATGCGCAGGCGAGCAGTGCGGCGGCAGGTGAGCGTCACAGCGATTGCTGCGCCGGCAGGAATGTCGAAAAGCGTGTAGCAGGCAAATTCCCCGGCCTCCAATCCGAGCGTAAAGCGCCGCCACAGGCAGTCGAAACCGAATTCCTTTTGCGCGTTCGGGTCGGCTTCAACGATCTCCATGCCGCTGTCTGTACGGTAAGAGAAGGGATTTTCTACCTTACGCCTGCAAAGATAGGAGACGCCTGCGCCGCCCAACTCATCAAAATCGGTTGCGCGCATCACAGCGCCGGGACGGCGGAAGATGGCGTCGTGCAGCTGAACGTTTTCGTCGCAGTTTTCCAACAGCATATTGTCCAGATATTCGTCCAGCGCCTTCTGCGCCTCGGTGCGATCGGGGAGTTTTCCGCCGCGCGAATAGTCCAGAATGGCATCCCAGCCTTCCGGCTTGCGGATGGAACAGGGGGAGTTCTGCGTGCGCATTTTCTTCCATGGCCAGATGTTGTAGCCGATGCCCAATTCCGCTGCCAGAGGATACATCGCGGTGAACCATTCCGACACATTCTCACCCGTTTCACCCAACCAGAGCGGCATATTCAGCTCCTTTGCAGCCTTCAGAAAAGGTTTATAGCAGTCGATGTCCGGCAAACAGGCGTAGCGATGGAAATGGATCAGCATCTTCTCATCAAACTTTTCATCAAAGATTTCCGGGCTGGAGGACCAGTGGTGTCCCTCAATGGAGAAGAGGTGCTTCTGATCAACCTTGCGGATCTCGTGGATTGCCTCGCGGTAGAACCGGCGCAATTCGGGCAGCAGATAGGCAGTGTCCTCCTGCCCTTCGCGCATGGCCGGGCGCAGCGGCTCGTTGAGCAGATCGTAGCCGCCGACCACCCAGCGGTCGGCATAGCGCTCTGCCAGCTTTTTCCACAGCGCAATGCCCTTGCGGAAGCAGTCCTCGTCGGTGAATAACCTCGGAAAATCGTCTGTACTGTCGTCAATGTTGCTGCCCGTCTGTCCGCCCGGCGCGCCGTGCAGATCGATAAAGGCATAAAGGCCATAGGTTTCACACCAGGCAAGGCAGTGATCCAAAAGCTCAAAGCCTTCGTCCACCCAGTGCAGCCCCGGCTTTTCCTCCAGGAACAGCCGCGCGTTGATCGGGATGCGCACCGAGTTGTACCCAAGCTCCGCCATGCGGGCGATGTCCTCCTTGCGCACATAGCGGCTGCGGAATTCGTGCCAGAAATGCGCGGCATAGTCCTCGCCTGCGACTTCGGCTACAATGCGCTCAATGGTGCGCGGGCGATCCATGCGCGGCCCTCCGGTCAGCCACATATATCCTTCCGGCAGCAGCCAGTTGCCAAGCCCCCATCCGGTCAGCAAAATGGGCTCTCCGCGGCCGTTGACCAGCTTTCCGTCTTGAACATCCAGAAAACCATAGACTTTGTTTCGCTTCATGGCTTTGATCATTTGCAGTGCCCTCCCGATAAAAAGGGGGCCGCCGGAAGCGGCTTCCGGCGGCCGGAATGACGTTGTCAAGGATTAGTCGTAGTTGTATTCGGCACAGTAGGCTTTCCACTGGGCGGTATAGGCCTCGCGGCACTTTTCCAGGCCAGCTTCATCGACTTTTTGCAGGAACTCAGCCACAGCCGCTTCCACGTCGTCCACAAAACCCGCCTCCAGCGGCGCGAGGTACTGGCGCATCACGTTGGAAACCGCCGTGCGCTCTGCCTGATATTCCGTATAGTCCTCCGAGAAGCCGCCGCCGATGTTGACGTTGGGGTATTTCAGCTTGGCGCCGATCTCTTCATAGCGGTCGAACATCTCATTGAGGATCAGGTCAGTGCCCTGAGGCAGCTTGTATTCATTTACGCGGAGATTCCAGGAGTTCATAGCTTCATACTTGAAGTTTTCATTGAGGTTGACATAGAGACCGTTTTCATCCAGCTTATAATCCACATCCTTGCGGCCGCACTGCACCAGATGGTTCAGATCTTCGTTCATCATCAGCTCCTGAAGAACCAGCATGCAGCGCTCGGGATACTTGGTACCGCGGACGATGGCGGTGCCGTTCTGGGTCGCGTGGCCGGGCCACATCGCGCCGGTCTTTTCGCCGTAGGTGACGTATTTGGTTTCCCAATCGGGATGCCCGGCGGCGAAGTCATTCATGTTGGTGATGTGTTTGTTGGGATTCTGACCGGACACGATGGCGGTGGTCAAGCCGTTTTTGTAAGAATCGGGGTCATTGCTATCGGAAAGCGCAGACTTGGACCAGTAGCCCGCATCCGCCCACTTCTTCATCAGCTTGCAGTCGTCGATGAAATCCTGAGTCTTCCAGTATTCCACGAGATGATCAGGATCGTCCGTATAGGACTTCAGTCCGTAGATCGACACGACGCTGGGATATTTGAAACCGAATACGCTGAAGGCGTCAAAGGCGGTATCCAGCCCGGTCGATTCTTCCGCGGTGACGCGCAGCACGGGCTGCTCCGGCATATTGTCCTTGATGCCCTGGAAATAGGCTTCCAGATTTTCCAGAGAATCCGGAACGGGGAGATCAAACTTGGCACGCAGATCTTCGCGGTAGGAAACACCGGTGGGAACATATTCGGGCCAGAGCGCAGGCACGGCGTAAACCTCGCCGCCAACGCGGCACATATTCAGCATGTCCTCACCGGCGCGGGCACGCAGTTGAGGCGCATAGTTGTTCAGCAGATCGTCCAGTTCGAGGAATGCGCCGGAATGCGCCAATGTCTGATAACTCAGCCAGCTGGCGATATAGACCATGTCGGAATTGCCGCTGGTCAGCTCGTTGGCATATTTCTGCTGGAAATCCGTCCAGGTAGAGAACTGGAAATCCAGCGTTGTGTTGTATTTTTCCTTCAGTACTTCGTTGACCGCGTCCTGAATGAGGTCTTTATCCTGCGGCGGATCGCCCATCAGGTAGAACACCAGCTGCACAGGCTCGGTAAGATCCACTGCGGGGGCTGCGGATTCTTCGGGTGCAGCTTCCTCAGACTCGGAGGGGGACGCGGCCGGAGAATCGGTCGCAGAGGGCTGTTCTTCGGGCTTGACTTCAACGGGCTTGCTGGCGCAGGCTGTCAGCGACAGTACCATGAGCGCAACGAGCAGCAGAGAGATGAGTTTCTTCACGATGATACCCTCCTTTTTATTTCAGCGTCAGCGGACGCCTGGATTCGGCTTGGGGTTTATCCCTTGACCGCGCCGATGGTGATACCGGTGACGAAGTAGCGCTGTACGAAGGGATAGAAGATCAGCACCGGTCCTGTGGCGACCACCGCCATGGCCAGCTTCATCGTCTGGCCCGGCATGCTGTCTATGGGGACAGAGGACGCCTGGCTCATTGCTTTGAGTGCCTGGGAGGCGTTGAGCATATTGTAGAGGTAGAATTGCAGTTCCCATGTGGATGAATCCGTGGAGAACATGGAGGAGCGATACCAGTCGTTCCAGTATCCCAGAGCCAGGAAAAGGCCGACCGTCGCAAGCCCAGGCCCCAACACGGGAAGCACGATGCGCGTGAGAATCGTGCCGTGCCCTGCGCCGTCGATCTTAGCGGATTCCACAATTGCATCGGGAACGGAGCCGGTGATGAACGTGCGCATCAAAATGACCAGAAACGGACTCATGATCGCCGGAAACCAGATGGCAAACGTTGTGCCCTTTAGTCCGAGAATATTTGTATACATCAAATACCATGCGACCAGTCCGCCGCCGAAGATCGAGGTAAAATAGATCAGGAAAGAGACGACGTTGCGGTATTTGAATTCCTTACGGGAGATGACATAAGCGGTCAGCACGATTACGGCAAGCCCCGTCAGCGTTCCGACGGCCGTGTAGTAGATCGTAATTTTATAGGCCTGCAGGATGTCCTTGGGCGCTTTGAAGATCATGGAATAGGCGTCAAAGCTGATATCCCGCGGCAGGATACTGTATCCTTCGCGAAGGATCGTCTCGTTGCTGGTGATGGAGCCCGAAACGATCAAGACGAAGGGGAGCACGCACAGAAGGGAAGTGATGGTCAGCAGAATATATTTGATCACATCAAATGCAATCATCACGCTGTCTTTGCGGATGCGGTTGTGTTTTTTGTCAGCCATGTTTCTGCCTCCTTCTGCGCCTAGAACAGTGCATATTCCGCATTGCTGCGTTTGATAAACCAGTTGGTCAGAATCACGATCAACAGACCGAAAACAGACTGGTAAAGACCGGCAGCGGCAGAAAGCCCCATGCTCAGCGGCTGCGTGGTGGTCACGCGGTAGACGTAAGTGTCCAGAATATCCGTCACGTCATAAAGCACGCCGTTGTTACCTACGGTCTGATAGAACAACTCGAACTGCCCCTTCATGATGCCGCCCAGCGCATAGAGCAGCAGGATGATGAAGGTGGGCTTGAGCAGCGGCACGGTGATGTACCAGATCTGCTGGAAGATGTTCGCTCCGTCCACCTTCGCCGCATCGTAATATTCGTCCGAAATGCCCATGATGGTCGCCAGATAAACCACCATGCCGTAGCCAAGATTTTTCCAGAGATAGAAAGCAAGGATGAAGCCCGGCCAGTATTTGGGCGAGTTGTAAAAGTCGATGCGGTTCAGCCCGGCGTTGACCAGCATGGAGTTGATCAGGCCGTACTCATATTCGAATACGTTGTAGACAATGACCTTCAGGATGACGAAGGAAACAAAATACGGCATGAAGATCAGCGTTTGAGAGGTCTTCTTGAACCACTTGGACGCGACATGCGAGACCAATATGGCGAAGAAGATTTGCAGGATGTTGCCGATACTGATGAAGGCGACATTGTAGGCGACCGTATTGAAAGTCAGCTTGCCCAGGTTGGATTTTGCCAGGAACTCGAAGTTTTTGAATCCGATGAATGGGGAGGCGAAGAGCCCGTCACGGAAATTGAACTGTGTGAAAGCGAAGTATACGCCTGTCATGGGGAGATAGTTGTTGATGATAAAATAAACAAAGCAGGGGATCAGAAAGAGGAAAAGAAGCCAGTTCTTCTTGAACTCCTTGCAAAAGCCGTGCTCACGATAGAGAACTCGCTCACGACGCTCCAGCGTTTTGCTCAGGAAATAAGCGGCGGCGGAGAGAAGAAGTACGATATAAACGATCGGAGAGCAGGCGTATCCGCGAACCCCTGCGTCTGTGTTGGCATACATCACAAAGCCAATGGTCGCCAAGGAATTGAAAAAAGAGAATAACATTGACACCTGACAGTTGGAGTACAACTTCAGGTGTCCCTTCTCCTCAATGGGACGGATGAAAACGCGAATTAGGAAGGCAATGTGAAAGAGCGCGCCTGCCACAGCGGAAATCAATAGCAGCATCGAAGGGAAACCCAATGTACCGCGACCGCTCTCTCGGACGAACGAAAGAAAGTTATACAGCGTATAGCCACCGTAGATCTTGGAGTAATCCGTCACGCCGATGCTGCGAAATAGTGCGCCCGGCGCGGAAAGGATGATCCAAGGGAAAAACGGCAAGCTGAGCAGCAACAGCAGCAGCGAAAGCGCAAAGAGCACCACGATGCCCGCTGTTCTTCCGGCTACCGGTTTATCCAGAAAGGAAGCACGGTTGGAGACCTTCGTTGGGGTTTGCACTGAACTCATGGCGATTCCTCCGTTTCAGACGATTCTGGGTTATGAAATTTGTCGCAGCGCTTCTCAAAAGCACAATCTTTGTTTACTTCAAGTTAAGCACTTTTACAATAAAATGTCAACATAAATTTTATTGATATAGAAATATAACAAAATACAAGCTATAAAACTTATATTAATATTATA
>CAJJNQ010000038.1 GCA_905193155.1 uncultured Christensenella sp. | reverse complement strand
GCTGGATTTTTGCCAGTATCTCGCAGGTCCATCAGCAGAACTGCGCTTGGCTGACCTGGGGGCAGACGTCATCAAGGTCGAACGCCCCGGCTCGGGAGACGGCTCGCGTCGCCTGATTCTGGAAGGCTGCACATCTGACGGTGACGGCCTCAATTTCCATACCATCAACCGCAATAAGCAAAGCATCGAGCTCAACACCAAAAGCCCTGAAGGCCTTGCTATGGCAAAAAAGCTCATTGCCCAAGCAGACGTTCTCATCGAAAGTTTTCGCCCTGGCGTCATGGATAAGCTTGGTCTTGGATACAACGAAGTCCATGCTCTGAATCCTCGCCTTGTATACGCAAGCATAAGCGGCTACGGAGCCGCCAGCCCCTGGGCGGCAAAGCCAGGACAAGACCTGCTGGTACAGTCGCTCTCCGGCTTGGCTTGGCTCAATGGCAATGCAGACCAACCGCCCATGCCGTTCGCACTTTCTCTGGCAGATTCCTATACGGGCGTCCATGCTGCAGAGGGTATCCTCGCCTGTCTTGTTCGCCGCGAAATCACGAACGAAGGCGGACATGTCGAGGTAAGCTTGCTCGCTTCCGTACTCGATCTTCAATTTGAAGTTATCACCACGTATCTCAACGATGGAAACAAGGCCCCCGAGCGCAGTGAATTCAACAACGCGCACGCCTACCTGGCCGCCCCGTACGGAATCTACGAAACATCTGACGGTTATATCGCCCTGGCCATGGGCTCGGTTGTCGAATTGGGACAGATTATCGGCTCCGAACAGGTTGCATCCCATACCGATGAATCCGAATGGTTCACCAATAGAGACGCCATCAAGCGTGACATCCAGGCAGTGCTTGAAACGGACACAACCGTCAACTGGCTAAGCAAGCTAGAAAAGCACGATTTCTGGTGTTCCGATGTCTATACCTGGGAAAAGCGCCTGCGGCGAACGGAATCCAACCTGCCTCAATCGAGGAAGCACAGCTTGCGGGCAAGGCGTTCCACCTGCTCCGCCTGGCGCAGCGTCTCGCGCGGAACATAGCCGAAGGCCGAAGGCGGCACGCCGACGTCGTTCATGTGCTGCTTGGCGCAGATCGGGTAGCCCTGCGCTTCCAGCGAACTGAGCAGCGTCAGCAGCGCCTGCAATTCCTCCGCGCGCTGCGTGTCGGCACGCCAGTTGTGGTAGAGCCAGACGTAGAGCTCGGGGTGCAGGTTTGCCATCACGCCGCTGAAGCCCGCCGCGCCGTCGCGCAGGGATTCCAGCAGCGTCAGCGTGTTTGTGTTGTAGAGCTGCAAAGGGGCGGCGTTCGCTGATGCAGCCTCGCGGCGGATCAGCGCGAGGCGCTCGCGGATCAGGCGCGCGTCGCAGCAGGTGTCCTTGAGAAAGGCAAAGCGTCCGCTGCGCGCACAGTACGCCAGCGTTTTCTCGCTCATCAGCCGCTTGTAGGGATAGGGGCATTCGTACAGTCCGAAGGTCACGTCGGGCAGTGCGTCCAGCAGATGCTCCGCACGGCGGATCCAGACCGAGTCGTCCTCGTCTGCGGCGGCCAGGCGGTTGCTCACCATCACCACGGCGGAAACGCCTGTGTCCGCAAGAGCGCGCAGCTCTTCCTCCTGTGCGGCGGGATCGTCCGAAATATGCCCGGAGGCAATGACCTCCAGCCGTCCCTTCGCCGCGGAAACGACGGTCTGCGCAAGCTGCACGCGCTCGGTGAGCGTCAGATCAAACATCTCGCTCGATTGGCACACGGCGAAAATGCCGTCGCAGCCCTTTTCGGCGTACCAGTCCACGATCCGCGCGGCCGCTTCGCCATCTACCTGTCCGTTCTGCGCATAGGGCGTGATCATCGTCGGCCAGATTCCCTTTTTGATGCTGTTCATCGGAAAAAACGCTCCTTGCACTGCGCGCCGGCTGGGGCGCTTTTGTATTTGTCCCCTTTAGGGTAGCACAGGCGGCTGCATGGCGGCAATGGGTTTTGCGGCATAAAACACAAAAGCGCTCCGCGGAGGGAATCCGTCGGAGCGCGGAGAAAGGCAGTCTATGGGGGAGGAAGCGCAGAGGCGTTTTCAGCCTTTCCGTTGCTGAGAGTGCTTGTTTTTATTCAAAAGATGCTGCATCAGCGCCTTGATGACGGCGATGTCCGCATCGTCCAGCCCATCCAGATTGACGACAGAGCTTTCGCTGATGTCCAGCAGAAAATCCGCGTTGACCTTCAGCGCGGAACAGATCGCCCGGATGTGAACCAGATGCGGCTCGGTCAAGCCCGTCTCCCAGTTTTTGACGGTGGAAAGACTGACGCCGCAGTATCTTGCCAACTCTGTCTGTGTCATCCCGTGCTGAGAGCGCAGATAGCTGATTTTATCCGAGATCATGGAAACACCTCCATGCATAGCATATCGCATTATGCGGGCAATAGTGTTTCCACCTGCTGGCCAACTAGTTGGACTTTGGCGCATCTTCGGGAAAAAGGAGGGATTCAAGTTTGAATGACGCGAGGGGAAAAAGGAGAAGCGCACAGGAAAAAGCTCCTTTCCGTTTCGGTAACGGGAGAAACCGAAAAAACAGCGACCGCCTTGAACGAGGGCGTGCCGCCGTCCTTTTGATTTGAATGGAAATGAATCGAAAAAAACGCAGAGTAGGGAAAAAAGTCGAATGGAAAAGAAAGGTCAAAATCTCCTCATCTGTTTGTCCATAAAGGTTTGAATACAACCCAATGCGGAAAAATCCAGTCCTGAGCGGCCTTTCCGTGTGCAAAAGGGCAAAAAAGAGCCGCCGAAAAAGCGGCGGCGGCGCCAGGAGGCGCGAAAAAAGAGGTATTCTACGTTTTTAATATAGCATGAAGGAAGAAAAAAAGCAACAGAAAAACGGAGCGGAAAGACCTTGCGGAGGCGGGCGAAACGTGATACAACAGAGGCAGAAGCATCACACAGCGCCGCGGCAAGCGGAGGAACGGAGAAAAAATGAAAAAAATCGGCTTTATTGACTACTATCTGGACGAGTGGCACGCCAACAACTATCCGCGCATGATCGCGGAGGCGTCGAACGGCAGCATGGCGGTCACCGGCGCGTTCGGGCTGATCGATTCGCCCATCGGCGGCAGAACCACGGAAACCTGGTGCCGGGAGATGAACATCCCGCGCTTTGAAACCATCGAGGCGCTGATTGCGGACAGCGACGCGCTCATCGTGCTTTCCCCCGACAACTGCGAAATGCACGAGCAGCTGTGCAGGCTCCCGCTTGCGTCGGGCAAGCCGACCTATGTGGACAAGACCTTCGCTCCGGACGGGGAGACCGCGCGGAGGATCTTCGCCATGGCGGAGGAGAGCGGGACGCCCTGCTGTTCCACTTCCGCGCTGCGCTTTGCAGACGAATACGCCGATATCGCCCCCGACGCGGTGCAGGCGATCAGCTCCTGGGGGCCCAATGGTTTTGAAACCTATTCCATCCATCAGCTGGAACCCATTTTGATGCTCATTCAAAGCCGCCCTGTCCGCGTGATGGCGCACACCGCGCCCGATTTTACGCAGATGGACATCGCCTTTGCGGACGGCCGCTTTGCGTCGCTGAATTGCTTTGGCAAGGGATCGCCCTTCATGATGAACATCGCCTGTGCGGGCGGCTGCCGCACGCTGGAGGTCAGGAGCGATTACTTCGGCGGGTTCATCCGTGCGCTCGTCCGCTTCTTTGAGACGGGGAAGGCGGAGATCCCTCATGCGGAGACCGTTGCCATCATGGACGTTCGCGGCGCGGGGCTCAAGGCGCTGAAAGCTCCCGGAAACTGGGTGGAGATCGAATAGGGCCGGGGCGCGGCAAAGGTGTTGCGGCGCGGGTGGCGGCTGCGGCGATTGCCGCGTTCAAGCGGTTTCCTGCGCAGGAAGATTCGCCTCCCCCCGCTTTCGTGCGCAGCAAAAGAGAGATTCCTGCAGGAAGGAATCTCCTTTTTGCGTATTGTGTTTCTTTGATATTCATGATACACTTTTTATGGGGATTATGTATTTTTTTGATAAACGAAGAAGGGGAGGTCGGAACAGAGATGAGAAACGCCAAAGGCAAAATCGCAGCGGTCTTGATCTGCTTGGCACCCTTTGCCGCGATGTTCGGTTTGACCAAGCTGTTTTTTCAAGACAGTTATCTGTTGGAGTGGATGCTGAGGCATTGGTATCTGGGGATCTGGGTGATCGCCGCCATCACGGCTTGGATGAATGCCAAATGGGGCTATGCGCTTTCCTATTCCTATGCCCTGGCGGTGGTGTTTGGGCAAGTGACCGGCGAATTCATCCGAAACTGCAATATCGCGAAAGTCACTGCCGAGATGACGAATCAGGAGATCGCGCGCCTGCATCATCATCCCGGATTCCAGCTTTGGATGGCGGCATTTGCGCTGCTGATGGTGTTGTTCGGAGTTTTTTCGCTCTATCAGAAGAGCAGAAAAGCCCAAAGAAAAGAATGATGCGGCGTATTCCTTCTGCCGGCTGCGATGCGGAAGCGCAGAAAAAACGACGCCGGGTCAATCGAAGAAGAGAGCGGTCAGGCACGAATTCGTGCCTGACCGCTCTCTTTATTGAAGCACAAAACAGATTGCGCCGTTGTCTTCCTGTCTCTTTCCGGTGGTTCCCGCCTTACGCGCGGACGCCTTCGGGCACAAAGCGGATCACGTTCCAGCTCAGCGCGGGAACGACGACCGACGCGCGGCCGCCGTCGACGGAGGCGGGAGCACCGGCGGCCGGGGCGACGTTGTCCGGATGCTCCTCCGTGTTGACCGCCTTGACGTCGTCGTGGTGCAGCACGATGTGCTCCGCAAAGCGCAGCTTGTCAAAGGCGCGCAGGTCGATGGAAAGCTCGCAGTCTTCGGCGGTGTCGCGGTTGACGCAGAACACGGTCACGCTGCCGTCGTCGCCCATCACGGCGGTGGAGTCGATCAGCGGCACCGCGTCGTAATCGCGGCAGTCGTAGACCGGGGAGTTCACCAGCGCGCGCAGCGACGTGCCGCGGCCGTAGCAGGAGGCGTGCATGAAGGGATAGAAGATGGTCTGCGCCCAGCAGCCGCCGCCGTTGCGGGTCATGATGGGGGCGATGACGTTGACCAGCTGCGCCAGGCACGCGATCTTGACGCGGTCCGCGTTGCGCAGGAAGGTGATGAGCATCGAGCCCGCCAGTAGCGCGTCCTCAAAGTTGTAGATGTCCTCCAACAGCGGCAGCGCGCGGTTCCACTTGCCCTGCTTCCAGACCTCCTTGTCCTGCTCGTTGGAATGATACCAGACATTCCATTCGTCAAAGGAGAGGTTCAGCTTCTTCTTGCTGTGCTTTTTGCCGCCCACCGCATCGCAGATCGAAACCACGGTCTTGATGAACGCGTCCAGATCCACGCTCCGCGCCAGGAAGCCGGGGGTGTCGTTGGTGGGGTTGCCGTAATAGCGGTGCAGGGAAACATAGTCGATGGTGTCATAGCATTCGTCCAGCATTTCGTATTCCCAGCTGCCGAAGGTCGGCATCTCGGAGCTGGAGGAGCCGCAGGCCACCAGCTCGATGCTGGGATCGACCCACTTCATCATCTTGCCCGCTTCGCAGGCCGCGCGGCCGTATTCCGCGGCGGTCTTGTGCCCCATCTGCCACGGGCCGTCCATCTCATTGCCCAGGCACCACAGCTTGATGCCGAAGGGCTCCTTTTCGCCGTTTTGGATGCGCAGGTCGCTCCAGTAGCTGCCGGAGGGGTGGTTGGCGTATTCCACCACGTTGCGCGCCGCGTCCGCCCCGCGGGAGCCGAGGTTGACGGCGTACATTACCTCGCTGCCCGCCTTGCGCGCCCAGTGCGCAAATTCGTGCAGACCCACCTCATTGGTCTCGGTCGTGAACCACGCCAGATCCAGCCGCGCCGGACGCCGGTCGCGCGGGCCGATGCTGTCCTCCCAGTTAAAGCCGGAAACGAAGTTGCCGCCCGGATAGCGCACCACCGGCACGCCCAGCTTGCGCACCATGTCGATCACGTCCCGGCGGAAGCCCTCCGCGTCCGCCGTGGGGTGGTCCGGCTCGTAAATGCCGCCGTAAACCGCGCGGCCCAGATGCTCGATAAACGAGCCGTAAATGCGCGGGTCGATCCGCGCGATGGCGTAGTCCTTATCCAGGATCATGTTTGCCTGTTTCATAAGGGGGATTCCTCCTGCTTTTTTATTATTTTGCGCGCTCCAGTATGCCGCGGAGCACGGGCTCTATCACCTTGGCCATGCGGTACATCCCTAAATCGTTGGGGTGGGTGCAGTCGTTGGTGCAGGCGTCGCGGTCCTCGTCCCCGAAGAAGCGCTCGCCGTCCAGAAAATAGACGTTCTCATCGCCCGCAGCCTTTGCGTGCTCGTAGGTCGCGCGGATGATCTCGCGCCGCGGCGCGCATTCCGCGTGAAAGTCAAAGTCCGGCCGGGTCAGGATCACGATGGGCAGTTCCGGCTCCCGCTCCCGGATGCGGCGGAAGAACGGCTCGTGCGTCGCCGCCAGGTGTTCTTCCGAAGGGGAATTGTGGTCGTAGTCCATCACAAAGACGCTCTTTTCGATGGTCGTGATGTAGTCCGCCATCGCAAGCTCCCCGCGCGCGCTGCCCGAAAAGCCGAAGTTGTAATAGTCCGCGTCCAGCCAGCGCGACAGCAGCGCGTTGTAGGCGTTGGCGGGCTTGGAGCAGCAGCCGCCCTCCGTGATGGAGGAGCCGTAGAAGAGAATCGGCTTTGCATGGGCATAGGGCGTGGGCGCCTCGACCGCCGCGCCGTCGTCCAGCTCGATCTCGATGCCCGCTACCGGCTCGTTGCGCGGCAGAAAGAGCGTCACGTCCTCCATGCCCGCGTCCTTTTCAAATGCGCCCTCGCAGAGCACGCTGTCGTAACCGGAGGGCTTGACCAGCCCTGCGTAGCGCGAACCGATGAATACATTGCCGGATTGGCAGGAATAGATCGACATGCCGATGTCCGGCTCGATGGAAGCAAGCGTGATGCGGAAGGATATTTTGCGGGAATCGGTACAAAAGCGCAGCCGCGCGCCGGGGCAGCGCTTGGAGAGCGTCACGACGCCGTCGTTGCACTGCTTGGCAACGTCCTCCGGCACGCGCTCCAGCTTTCCGGTCGAATCAAAGAAAGGCACGCCGTACAAGCGGAAGGGCTTTTGACGGAAATCAAACCGCGCCATGGGCAAAACCCCCTTTTTGTGTTTGGGAAACCCATCGCCTTCATTATACCGTTGTGCCGGGCGCAGGTCAATCGGAATCGGCGGCGCGCAGCAGGCGCGGTGCGCCCCGGTCGATGGCAATCGCCCCCAACGGCGCGGAGAGCAGGATGCCCATCACCGCCGTAGAGAGCACCGCTTGCCCGCAGCTTAGCCCCAGCGCCAGCGGCACCCCGCCGATGGCCGCCTGCACCGTCGCCTTGGGCAGATAGGAAAGCACGCAGAACAGCTTTTCCTTCGCGGAAAGCTTGCTGTGCGCAACGCTGAGCAGCACGCCCGCCGAACGGAAGAGCAGGCAGCATGGGATCAACAGAATCACCGCAGGCCCCGCCTGCGCCGTGTAGCGAATGTCCACCGCCACGCCCACCAGCACGAACAGCAGTATTTCCGCCGCAATCCACACCTTGTCTGCCCGCAAGGAGAGATCCTTCGCAAGCTCCGCCGCGCTCTTCCGCTTCAGCGCGCACGCCATGCTCATCACCGCCAGCAGGCCGGAAAGCGGCACGCGCCCCTTCAGCGCCGTTTCCAGCGCCAGCAGCAGGAACGAAAGGCTCAAAAGGATCAGCAGCTGCGCCGTGCCGCGCACTTTCACGCTGCGGAAGAACAGCGCCAGCAGCAGCCCGGCTGCTGCGCCCAGCGCGATCCCCAGCACGATGGACAGCGGAATGCCGATGAAGTCCGCCGCGCGCGCTTGCCCGCCCTGCGCCATGCTCGTGAAGATTGAAAACAGCACGATCACAAATACGTCGTCGCAGGACGCACCCGCCAGAATCATCTGCGGAATGCTCTTGTCCGTGCCGCGGCGCTCGTCGATGAGCCTGACCATGCGCGGCACCACCACCGCGGGCGAGACGGCGCTCAGCACCGCGCCCGTCACCGCCGCCTCGACAGGGCTTATCCCCAGCAGCTTCGGCGCGAGCAGCACATAGCCCAGGATTTCGCACCCCGCCGGCACGCACGACAGCAGCACCGCCGGGCGGCCGACCTTTTTGAGGTCGTCAAGGTTCAGCGTCAGCCCTGCCCGCAGCAGGATCACCACCAGCGCCATCTGCCGCAGCGATGGCGAAATATCCAGGATCTGCCCGTCCAGCAGGTTCAGCGCATACGGCCCCAGCAGCATGCCCGCCGCCAGCATCCCGATGATGCCGGGCAGGCGCAGCCTTCTGCACAGCGCGTTCATCGCAAGGCCGGATAAAAAGATCAGCGCAAGGGATGTGAGCATTTGAGTTTTCCTCCTTCTATGCGCAGAAAAAGCTGACGCCTTCTGCACTTTGGGTGAAAATGCAGAAGTCATCAGCTTTTTGAATGCAGCGGTTCCGGCGCAAGCGCCGCGGGAGAACTTCATTCCCTTGCTCCCAAGTGTAGCACCGAAAGGCGGGAAGGGCAAGCCCTTTTTTCAGGACGGGGAAAGGTTTGAACGGAACCCGGAATATCACAGGTGCTTGGCCATGAAATCGACGTAGGACGGGATTTCGTCCGACAACCAGTATTTCCGCCCGTCGGCAGTGCGGTTGAGCAGGCCGCAGTTGTACAGCTCGCGCCGCAGCGTCGCCGGGTCGTGATACGCCGTCCAATCGTCGATCACATCGTTGATCTCGCTTTCGGTGTATTCGCGCCCCGCTTCCAGCTTGCTGCCGGCATAGTAAACCGCAGCCAGCGCCTTTTTGCGCTTGGAGGGCAGCGCCTTGAGCCGTCCCTGTTCATCCAGAAACGCCTTGATCTCGGCCCTTGCAGCCTGAATATGCTCATCCATCAAAATCACTCCTTTTTCAGCAAAACTTCCCGAAGGAACCGCTTTATTGTACGCCTCTCCGGCGCAAAAGTCCACGCATCCTGCGGAGCATGGAGTGCGGAAAAGGGGAGTTGCCCATTGGCAGGCCGTTTCGCCATGCTCCGCAAAACGGGACGCTTCTTGGGGGAAGTAAGAAGGGGGCCGCTGCCCCCTTCTTCTTTCCATCGTATCGACCGGCTCCGCCGGTCGGGCGGGGCGATTTTTCGGAGCGTCCGCGCAGAAAAATCAATTCCGCGTCGGTAAAACTCGAGCCGGACGAGAATTCGTCCGGAGCACAGCCCCAGCGGGGCGTTTTCAGCACTGTTTCATCACGCGCATGAAGAACTCCACCGCGCGGCCCGCCGTGTCCAGACGGATGTGCTCGTCGTTGCCGTGGATCGTGTGCCGCTCTTCCGCCGTCAGATCCATCGCGGAGAAGCGGTAGACGCGGTCGCTCAGGTCGCGGTAATGGCGGCTGTCCGAGCACTGCACCATCAGGTACGGCGTCACCAGGCAGCCCTGCCAGGTGTCCGCCACCGCGCTGCGCACGCGCTCCCAGCCCGCGCAGTCCGTGCGGGAGATGGGGGAGGGCTCAAAGGAGGTCAGCACCTTGAGCTTGACCGCGTCGTCGCCCACCGTGCGCTTGAGATAGTCCATCGCAGAGGCGACGGAATCCTCCGGGTTCAGGCGGAGGTTGGACACCATGCTCGCCGAGGGCGGGATCACGTTGGGCGCCTTGCTCGCGTCCATCTGCGTAAACGCCACCGTCGTGCGCAGCAGCGCGTTCAGCTCGCCGCCGCTCTTTTTGCAGATCGAGTCGAGCACCGGCCCGAAGCACCAGAGGTTGGCAAAGATCATGCGGTACACAAAGCCGGAATGGCGGCCCAGTGTATCGAACATCTCCAGCACCGGCTTGGAGAAGTGCGCCTTGAAGGGATGGTTTTCAATCTTGCAGCACGCCGCGGAGAGCTGCCCCACCGGCGTGTGCGGGGCGGGCGCGGAGGCGTGGCCGCCGCTGGAGGCGACGGAATATTCCACGTTGATCATGCCCTTTTCCGCAATGCCGATCATGCCGCAGGGCTTGGTCACGCCGGGGAACACGTTGTCCACGACCGCGCCGCCCTCGTCCAGCACCAGTTCCGGCTCGATGTGATGGGACTTAAAGTAATCCACGATGTGGATCGCGCCCTTGCCGTTGACTTCCTCGCCGCCGGAGAAGGCGAAGTAGATGTCGTTTTCCGGCACAAAGCCCTGGGAGATCAGGTTCTCCGCCGCGGAGAGCACGCCGTTGAACGTCACCTTCGTGTCCAGCGTGCCGCGTCCCCACATCACGCCGTCGCGGATTTCCGCTTCAAATGCCGGGTGCGTCCAGTTTTCCTCTTCCACCGGAACCACGTCGTAGTGCGCCATCAGCACCGCGGGTTTGCCGTCGCCTTTGCCCTTCCAGTGGAAGAGCAGGCCGCGGTCCTCCATGCGCTGCATCGGGCAGGTCTTGGTTACGTTCGGGAAGAGCTCCGGCAGCTTGCCGATCAGCTTTTCAAACTCCGCATCGTCCTCCAGCGCGTGATCGTCGTAGGAGACCGTGCGGCACTTCACCAGCTCTGCCAGCGCGTGAATCGCCGCGTCCTTGTCGTAGGAGACGGGCTCTGCCGCCGCCCTGCTCTCCGCCTTGGGCGTAAAGGCCGCCGTGCGGATCAAAATCACGGCAAGAAAGACGAGCGCCAGCGCCAGGATGATCCAACCGATCATGAATAGATTCCTCCGTTTCCGTCAAAGTTCTTGTTTCATCCGCCCGTCAGTCGAGCAGATGCTTTTTGTAGAGAAGGCGCGATACGCCGATGGTGAACAGCACACCCACCGGCACCATGATGCCCACGGTCGAAGAATTGAGCGCGGGCACGAAGATGAACAGCGCCAGCATCAGGATCACCGGCGCGACGGCGATCTTCCAGTTCTTGGAGACGAACACCACGCCCAGCCCGCCGAAGAGCGCGGGCAGAATCTGCGCAAACGCGGGCGCGAGCACCGGCGCGTCGAGGATCGGGGTCAGGGGCGTGATCAGCAGCACGCCCAGGCAGATGATGACCATCGTCACGATGCTTGAAACCGCAATGGCGACGGTGGAGACGATCTCGCCCTCCTCGGTGCGGATGTTGGCATTGGTCTGCTCCAGAGCGTTCAGCGCCACGGGGAGCTTCAAGTTCGAGATGTTGCCGGTGACAAAGCTCAGATACGACCCGCCCGCGCCCAGCATCGGCACATAGGTGAAGGTCTCCACGATGCCTACCGCCCAATACATCGGCGCGGTGGCGATCAGCCCCATCACCAGCCCGTGGCCGTCCGGCGCAGCGCCGTAGATCAGCCCCACCAGAATCGGGTAGAGGAACATCGCCAGCATCATGCACAGGTTCCAGATGCGCCCCGCGCGGTGCACGGAGTCGAGATAGCTCATTTCTTTTTGCTGCTTTTTCATGCGTTTTTCCTCCTTCCCGTCAGCCCAGCCACGCCGTGATCGGGATGGCGCTGGCCATGCCCGCGATCAGGCTGATGGGCAGCGCGTAGTCCGCAATCCAGCTCCATTTCAGCTTCCTAACCGCAAGGCCGGAAATGCCCATCATAAGCGCCGAAACCAGCATCACCAGCACCGGGATCAGTCCCGAAAAATCACCCTTGAACACGGACGAGAAATCGCAGAACACATAGCCCAGGAACGCCGAAATCATCCCGATGAACATCGAGGCGGAGAAGATATCGCCCCACTTTTTGTCGCGGTTTTCCATCTTGATCATGCCGGTTTGCAGGCGCTTGCCCACAATGGCCACCAGCCAGATGCCCACCATGATGCTGATGGTCATGACCCAGGCGATGGTGACATACTGCGAGGCGGTGAGGCTGTCCACCTGGCCGAACACCAGCCCCATCGCGCCCTCCGCGTTGGAGGCGGCGATGGTCTCATAGGAAAGGCTGCCCACCACGCTCAGGCGCAGCCACGGCAGCGGCACGCCCAGATCCTTGGCCAGCGTGATGACGCTGATGACAATCGCCACCGCCGGGGCGATGGTGAACACCGCCGCCGTGCGCGCGATGCGGCGCAACTTCTCCTTGCCCATGCCGATGGCCAGGCCGCGCTTCCAGGCCTTGATGAGGAAATACACCGATTGCGCGAGCACCGCCGCAATGATGAGCCCGGCGATGACGAACAATACGGGGCTGTTGACGTTGAATTCCACGGAAAACAACTCCTCTCTTTCATGCGAAGATTGTATAAACTTGCAATAGTATACCATATTGTGCTGCATAATACAATTCCGGCTGTGCGGAAAATTCGCCAAAAAGGAGCGTAGATGCGGTGCAAAATGAAGACTGAAAGAAGAACGTCCTGCAAAATAAAGAAGGAGAGACGCCGCTTGCGGCGTCTCTCCGATCAAAGACCCTGTTTTTAGTCGGCCAGCGTGCCCATGGGGTCCCAGGGGGCCAGCTCGATGGGCTCCTGCGCCAGCAGGGACTGCATGCCGCCGAGGAATTCTTCCTCCACAGCGGCCTGGAAAACGTACTGGTCGAACCAGCTGTCCGAGCAGACGTAGTAGCCCTTGGCGCCGTTTTTGTCGCCCCAGCTGTTCTCGATCTTCCAGCGGGTGGGCTTGCCGTTTTCGTCAAGGTTCACGCCGGTGAGCACCATCGCGTGGTTCATCGCGGCGAACCAGCAGTTCAGCGCGTCCTCCTTGCTAAGGTCGAGATCCAGCCCGGTCAGCGTCTCAAAGTCGAAGCAGCCGTCGTCCCAGATGCCCTTTTCCCGTTCGCCGAACTTGCCCACGTCGCTGCCGAACCAGACCACCTTGCCGTCCTGGAGCTGCGCGATGACGGCCTGCTTGAATTCGTCCATCGGCAGGTTCAGGTATTTGACGCCCTTGCCGCCCACGACGTTGCCCAGGAGCTTGACCGTGAAGGTCTTGTGGAAGGGCTTGTCCTGCGTGGGGGCGTTGATGATGCTGACCATGCGGGAGAGCGCGTCGCCCACATAGTCCTGCGCAAAGCGGATGGGCGTGCAGTCCTTTTCCAGATGATAGACCTTGTCGCAATCGACGTATTCAAAATCGAACGCCTTCGGCGGCTCGCCGTAGCAGCTGCACAGGAAGCCGTAGATCTTGCCCAGCATCTCCTCGCGCGCGGCGGAAAGCTCCTCCGCCGTTTTGCCCTCCGCGGCCATGCGGCGCAGTTTTGCCGCGCCGGATTTCAGGCTCCGGTTGAGGACGGCGTTCATGCTGCGGGTGTGGCAGGCCTGATAGGTCTCGTCGTAAACGTCCTTGGGAACCAGGCCGTATTTCTCCACGATGTTGACGAACATATCCCACTGTCCGCCGTCGTGCACGCCGGTGGTGAGCAGGTGCGCCACCACCCGGTCGTCCGCGGGCAGGCCGGCTGTGTCGATCACCGCCTGCAGCAGGTAGTTGCAGCGCTCAAACTTGTCCCAGAAGGCGAGGAAGCTTTGCGACAGCTCGAACTTTTCCAGCTTCAATTCCCTGGCGATGTGCTCGCGCAGCACGTTGGTCGCGGCAAACAGCCAGCAGCGCCCGGAAGCCTGCTGGGAGGTCACCTCCAGCGTCTCGATCTCGACGGAGAACTTCTGGCGCATCTTCCATGCGCCCTCCGGCACGAAGGCGACTTCGTTCAGGTCGGTCTTGCCCAGCGCCAGCGTCGCCAGCTTCCGCTGCGGGCAAGCGCGGTAGCTTTCGGACCAGGCGGCAAGGTGTGCCTGCGTGATTTCGGCTTTGTTCATCTTTTTTCATCCTTTCCTGCCCCGATTGGTCATGGGCGGTGTTTTTTCGCCTCCAGTGTATGCCCTGCGGTGGAAAAAGTCAATCCGCCGTTTGACGGCGCGCATCTGCGGTTTTATAATGAAAGGGATTTTTCGGTGAAGGAGCGGAGGCGTTCATGGATCGGTGGCTGAAGCGCTCGGTGCTCAGCGAGTTTTCCCGCGTGCCGGGGCGCAGCGGATTGTATTATAAGAACCTTGCCACGGGCGAGGAGTTCGGCGTGCGGCAGGACGAGGCGTTTCTCGCCGCCAGCGTCATCAAGCTCCCGGTGTTTGCCGCGGTCGCGTCCCTTGCGGAGCAGGGCGAAGCGCGCTGGGACGAAAAGCTCAAGGCGCGGCGGGAGGAGCGCGTGCCGCCCTGCGGGGCGCTGTGGTTCTTCCGCGATGAGCCGGAGGTGCGGCTGGACACGCTGTGCGAGCTGATGATTACCCTGAGCGACAACATGGCCACCAACCTGATCCTGCGCCGCTTCGGGCTGGAAATGCTCAACGAGTGCTTCCGCGCGCTGGGGCTGCGCACAACGCATTTGGAGCGCGTTTTGTTCGATGCGCAGGCCGCCGCGCAGGGGAAGGAAAACGTGTTTTCCCCGCGCGAGATGGGCGCGCTGCTGGAGGGCGTCCATGCGCGGACGCTGCTCCGACCCGAAACTTGCGAATATATGGAAGAAGTGCTGCTTCAGCAGCAGATCAACCACAAGATTCCGGGCTATCTTTGCGATGAATTCCCCGTGCTGCACAAAACCGGCGAGGACGACGGCGTCACCAACGATGTGGCGCTGGTCGAGGCGGCGCAGCCCTTTGTGCTGTGCGGTGCGTTCAATGAGACCGACGTGCCGACGGCGGAGCGTTTTTTGCGGCGCGCGGGGCAGGCGCTGTGCCGCGCGCCGCAGGAGTAGAATCTCCTTCGGAGAGGAGGAATTTTGCGCTATTTTAGCGGAATCTTCATTGACTTGAAGAGGCGTTGTGCTATAATAGGTCGGGTTTATGAAAAAAGGGAGAGAGGCGCACGTTTCCATGGAATTTGACGTCATGAATATCCTGATGGACATCGCCGTGATCCTGCTGGCGACCAAGCTGCTGGGCATGCTGACCCGCAAGCTGGGGCTGCCGCAGGTGGTGGGCATGATCCTGGCGGGTCTTTTGATCGGACCTGCTATCTTTAGCAAGCTGAACCTGGGCGGCTTTCAGGGCCTCATCCATCCCACGGAGGCGGAGATGGATGTGCTGCAAAGCTTTTCACAGGTGGGCGTGGTGTTCATCCTGTTCTCCAGCGGGTTGGAGACCGATTTCGGCGAGCTGAAAAAGAGCGGTCTTGCCGCAACCGCCATCGCCTGCGCGGGCGTGATCGTCCCCATTGCGCTGGGCACGATCGGCGCGCTGTGCTTCATGGGTGGCTTCGGCGCGGCTGCGGATACGGATAAGCTGCTCAACGCGCTGTTCGTCGGCTGCATCCTGGCGGCCACCAGCGTCGGCATCACGGTCGAGACCCTGCGCGAGTTGGGCAAGCTCAGCACCCGCGTGGGCACCACCGTGCTTTCCGCCGCCATCATCGACGACGTCATCGGCATCATCGCCCTGTCGCTGCTGACCGGCCTCAAGGGCGGCGGCAACATCGGCCTGACGCTGCTCAAGGCCGTGGGCTTCTTCGTGTTCACAGTGGGCATTGGTCTGCTGCTGCGCCTGCTGTTCAAATGGCTGGTCAAGAAATACCCCCACAAGCGCCGCACCAGTATCTTCGCCTTTGCCATGTGCCTGATCTACGCCTACTGCGCGGAAAAGTTCTTCGGCATCGCGGCCATCACCGGCGGCTATATGGCCGGCCTGATGCTCAGCGGTCTGGCCGATACCAGCTTTGTGGACCGCAAGGTGATCGTTTCCGGCTACATGATCTTTACCCCCATCTTTTTTGCCTATATCGGCATCAGCGCCGATTTCGGCTCCTTCCAGCTCGCCGATCTCGGCTTTGCGCTGGTGTTCGTGCTGCTGGGCGTGATCGGCAAGATCATCGGCTGCGGCGGCGTGGCGCGGCTGTTCAAATTCAACGGCCGTGAATCCGCCACCATCGGCTGCGGCATGATCGCCCGCGGCGAGGTCGCCCTGGCAGTCTACGCGGCGGGACGCGGCTTCATCTGCGAGGGCGGCATCGACCCGCTGGTGGCTACGATCTTCCTGATCCTCTGCTCGTCGATCCTCTGCCCCGTGCTGCTCAAGCTCTGCTTCCGCGACAAGCATGACGAAACGGCACAGCCCGACAAGGAATACCGTACGACCATCGCTTCCGAGGCCCTTGAGAACCTCTATCATGGCCCGGAAGAACAGCCCGCGTCCGCTCCGGCCGGAAAATAAATCAGCGTGTGGACGCAAAGAAAGCCCGCCCGCAGAACCTTGGGTTCTGCGGGCGGGCTTTCTTATTTAGGCTTCTTTATCCCAAACGGGGGATAGGATCATTCAATCATGATGCGGCTCGGGGCTTCAATGGCCTTGGCGTCCTTCTTGGGCACGGTCACGCGCAGCACACCGGACTCGTATTTGCACTTCACGTCCTCGGTGCGGACATCGCCCACATAGAAGCTGCGCTGGCAGGAGCCGACGTAGCGCTCGCGGCGGATGTACTGACCCTTCTTGTTTTCCTCATCCTTGTCCAGTCCCTTTTCGGCACTGACGGTGAGATAACCGTTGTTCAGATCCACATGAACTTCGTCCTTGGTAAAACCGGGCAGGTCGATCTCCAGCGTGTAATCGGTATCGCTCTCCTGCACATCGGTCTTCATCAGGTTGCGGGCGTGCTTGCCATAAAGGGGATTGCGGCCGGAGAAGAAGTTGCGGTCAAAAGCGTCGTCAAACAGATCATCAAACAGGTTTTCACTAAAAATGCTAGGCAACATAATTCATTCCTCCATTCACGGATTCCCATATTCTTTTTGAAATCTCGTACCTTCGGGAAGCTCTCCTTTCGGATCCCTTCCTTTCCTTGGTACAGTTTGTATTATAGCAGCACTTGTTAGCACTGTCAATAGGTGAGTGCTAAATTCTTTTGAAAAAATTGAAATTTTCTATTGTTCCGTTTGGGCTTGTGCGGGGCGCTGCGGGATGGTAAAATAGGCTTATCGGAAAAAACGCCGGAACTCCGGCAGAAAAGAGGGGAAAGATTCGGATGAGCAGCACCCTGATGACGAAGGTGGAGGAAGGGGAATTTTGGTGGGGCGGCGCGGTGCACGACGGCGCAAAGATGCCGCTGAGCGCGCACAGCGTCTATGCCATCGACCTGCGGCGCGAGGGGCGCGGCAACCAGAGCGCGCCGTTCTTCGTCTCCAGCCACGGCCGCACGGTCTGGAGCGAGGAGCCCTTTGCGATTTCCTTTGACCGTGGGATTCTCCGCGCCGAGGGAAGCGCACCCATCCTGCTGGAACAGCACGGCGCAACCCTGCGGGAAGGGTATCTCGGCGGCATGAAGGCGCATTTTCCCTTTGACGGCCGCTGCCCGGAGCGCGCATTCTACGTCACGCCCCAGTTCAACACCTGGGTGGAGCTGCGCTATGACCACAACCGGCAGGCCGTGCTCGACTATGCCCGCGCGCTGCTTTCCAACGGCTATGCGCCCGGCGTGCTGATGATCGACGATACCTGGCAGGAGGATTACGGCGTCTGGCGCTTCCATCCCGGCCGCTTTCCCGACCCGGCGGGAATGGTGAAGGAACTGCATGAAATGGGCTTTGCCGTGATGGTGTGGGCGGTGCCGGTCGTTTCGCCCGACAGCGCGCCCTTCCGCAAGGCGCTGAACACCCCCAGCGCGCTGATCCGCGGCAGGGACGGCAAACCTGTGCTCATCAAGTGGTGGAACGGTTATTCCGCTGCGATCGACTTTACCAACGAGGAGGGCCGCGCCTGGATGCGGGAGCAGCTCTCCGCGCTGGAAAAGGAGTACGGCGTGGACGGCTTCAAGTTCGACGGCGGCGGGGCGCAGTTCTATCTGCCCGCGCAGGAGGCTTCCGGCCGCAGCGCCGCGGACTTTACCGCCGCGTGGTTCGATTTTGCCGCGCAATATGCTTATAATGAAGTCAAGGACACCTGGAAGGCGGGCGGCAAGCCCCTCAACCAGCGTCTGCGCGACAAAACGCACGCCTGGGACGGCGAGGGCTTGTCCTGCATACTGCCCGATGCGTTCAACGCCGCGCTGACCGGCCATCCCTTCCTCTGCCCGGATATGGTGGGCGGCGGCGAGTGGACGAACTTCGAGCCGGGACATGTCATCGACCAGGAGCTGATCGTCCGCTGTGCGCAGGTCTCCGCGCTTTTTCCGATGATGCAGTTCTCCGTCGCCCCGTGGCGCGTGCTCTCGCCCGAAAACGGCGCGCGCGTGCTCCGCGCGGCAAAGCTCCATCAGGCGATGGGGGAGAAGCTCTGGCAGTGGGTGCAGCAGAGCGCCCGCACCGGCGAGCCGATCCTCGCCCCGATGGCATACGCCTTTCCCGACTGCGGGATGGAGGAGATTGCCGACCAGTTTGTGCTGCCGGACGGGACCATCGTTGCGCCCGTACTGCAAAAGGGCGCGCTGCAGCGCACCGTCCGCCTGCCGGAGGGAAATTGGCAGGATGAGAGCGGCGCGCACTTTGCGGGCGGCGAGGTCACCGTGCCGGTCGATCCCGACCGCCTGCCCCGCTTTTTCCGCATCGGGTAAACGAAGCGGAAAGAACGCGCCCTGCAAGAAACGGTCTTTTCTCAAAGATATTCTTTCTAACCTCTTGTAAAACGCGAGTCCCTCGTGGTAAAATAGATTGGTTTGTGCGGGGAAAATCTGCACGGATCGAAAATAACATTTAAGTGGAGTGAAATCCAATGCGCGAATTTGACGTCATCGTCGTCGGAGCAGGTCCGGCGGGCATCTTCACCGCTCTGGAACTGCAAAAGGAAGCGCCGCAGGCGCGCGTGCTGATCGTGGATGCAGGCAGCAGCATCGACCGCCGCAACTGCCCTGCGCGCAAGACCGGCCATTGCGTAGGCTGCCAGCCCTGCGGCATCATGCAGGGCTGGGCGGGAGCGGGCGCGTTCTCGGACGGCAAGCTCTCCCTGTCGGAAGAGGTCGGCGGCAACCTGCCCGACTATCTGCCGCGGCAGACGGTGCGCGATCTGATCAAATATTGCGACGACCAGTATCTCGCCTTCGGCGCGCCCGATCTGGTGCACGGCCTCAACGACCCCAAGGTTGATGAGTTCAAATACGAGGCCAGCAAGTACAACATTCAGCTCGTCCCCTGCCCGGTGCGCCACATGGGCACCGAGTATTCCTTCGACGTGCTGCGCGCGATGTACCGCAAGCTGTGTCAGAGCGACAACTTCACCTTTCAGGAGTTCACCACCTGCGAAAATATACTCACCGAAAACGGCGCCGTCACCGGCGCGATTCTCAAAAAGAAGAGCGGCGAGACCGAGCAGGTCGCGGCGAAATATGTTGTGGCGGCTCCCGGTCGTGCGGGCGCTTCGTGGCTGACCGGGGTCGCTCACGGCGCGGGCATCTCCACCCTCAACAACGAGGTGGACATCGGCGTGCGCGTCGAGGTGCCCAATTCCGTGATGGATCACCTGACCAAGCACTTGTACGAGGCCAAGCTGGTCTATTATTCCGACACCTTTGAAAACAAGGTGCGCACCTTCTGCATGAATCCCGGCGGACTGGTTTCCGAGGAGCATTACGACGGCAAGATCGCGGTCGTCAACGGCCACAGCTATGCCGATGAGGCGCGCCATACCGAAAACACCAACTTCGCCATGCTCGTCTCCACCAAGTTCACCAAGCCTTTTGACCAGCCCACCGAATACGGCAAGTACATCGCGCAGCTGGGCAACATGCTCACCGGCGGCGGCATCATGGTGCAGCGCCTGGGCGACCTGCTCCAGGGGCGCCGCACCGACGTCTCCCGCCTGAAAAAATCCACCACCATCCCCACCCTGACCACCGCGGTGCCGGGCGATCTGTCCTTTGTGCTGCCCCATCGCCACCTGACCAGCATCATTGAGGCCATGCGCGCCTTCGATCACCTCGCGCCCGGCCTTTACAGCAAGAACACCCTGCTCTACGGCGTGGAGGTCAAGTTCTATTCCTCCAAGATCACCGTGGACGACAAGTTCGAAACCGCCGTGAACAACTTCTTCGCCATCGGCGACGGCGCGGGCATCACGAGAGGTCTGATGCAGGCCTCCGTCACCGGTGTGGTCGTCGCCCGGGAAATCGCGAACCGCCTGTAAGGCACTGCACTCAAAGCCGCCCCTTTATCAGGGTACAAAGGGGAAATAAACAGAGGCCGTTGCCCCTGGAATCTCCCCCGCGCAAAGGAAAGCCTCAATAAAAGCCCCTCGCTTTCGGAAATTTTCCGAAAGCGAGGGGCTTTTGCGAAAGAAGGTTTTACTCCGCCGCGCGGGAGGATTTCTGCTTGTCCGCAATCTTCAGGAAAACGAAGCCCAGCGCGAAGAACACCGTCAGGCACGCGACCGCCACGTTGATCGAGCCGCCTAGGAGCTTGACGGCCGCCAGCACCGCGGAGCCGAGGAAGGACGCGCCCTTGGCGAAGATGTCGTAGATGCCGAAGTATTCGCCGGAGTTTTCCGCCGGAATGATTTTGGAGTAGTAGGAGCGGGAGAGCGACTGGATCGACCCCTGGAAGCATCCCACGCCGAAGGCCAGAATCGCAAAGTGCAGCAGGTTTTTCAGCGTCAGCGCGTACAGGCACGCGCAGAAGTAGCCCGCGATGCACACCAGGATCAGATGCGCGGTGGTGTATTTCTTCGAGAGCTTCGCAAACACCAGCGCTCCGCCAAAGGCCACCACCTGCGTCGCCAGCAGGAAGATCACCTGCCCCACGGTGTTGAGGTTCAGGTCGGTGCCGATGTTGATGCAGTTGTCGATGATCGTGCCCACGCCGTCGATGTAGAGAAAGAACGCGATTAGGAAGAACAGCACCTTTTTGTCGTGCAGCGCGATGTGGCGAAGCGTGCCGAAGATTTTGCGGAACGCCGCGCCCACCGACGCGCTCTCGCCGGAGGAATAGTTCTTTTGCGTGTAATCGAGCAGCAGCGGCACCGTCACCATCAGCCACCATGCCGCCGTGACAAACACGCCGATGCCGCGCGAGAGCAGCGCGGGAATCAGCCCGACCATGTCCGGCCCCAGCACATAGGCGATCAGTGCGATCAAAAACGGGATGCACGACCCCAGGTATCCCCACGCGAAGCCGTTGGAGGAGACCTCGTCCATGCGGTCCTCCGTCGTGATGTCGCCCAGCATCGAATCGTAGATCGTCAGCGACGCGCTGTAACAGATCTTGGTCACCACAAACAGGATCAGGAACAGCAGCCAGCTCCACGCAAAGCCCGTCAGCACGCAGAAGATCATGCCCAGCGCCGCCGCGGAGGTGAAGTACATCCTTTTTTTGTCCTTGTGGTCCGCCAGCGCGCCCAGCACCGGCCCCAGCAGCGCCACCGTAACCGTCACGATGGAGATCGCCAGCGAGTAATAGGCCGTCGCGTTGTCCGAGCTGATCTGTCCCGGCGCATGACCCACCGCGATGCTCTTGAACCAGATCGGGATCAGCGAACAGGCCAGCATCGTGTAGGCCGAGTTGCCCACGTCGTACAGCACCCACGCAAGCTCCTGCTCGGTCAGTCCCTGAAACGCCTTGAGTTTTTTCAGCGCGCGAATCAGTCTCATAATGTCTCCCCGCTTTCCGGCTCCGTTCCCTCAAAGTTGTAGCGGAACAACGGGTCTAAGTTCCGCTCGCCTTCCAGAACGCCGCCCAAGTTTTCAATGAATGCCTTTGCCCGCTTCACGGCCAGCCCGTAGCGCCGCAGAAGCTCTGCGTTGCTGTCCGCACAGGCGGGATTGCCGTTTGGATTGATCACCAGCCCGTGCATATCCTCATAGTTCCCGGTGAGCTTCAGGACCGCATAGATTAATTTGCGCTTTGCTCCGCTTTTTGCCAGCAGCATCTTGTTTTGAAAGATCATGCTGCGCAGCGCTGTGCGCACGTTATCCGCCGTCACGCTGTCGTAAAACGGCGCGATGACCTCCGCGTTCTCCCGGCTGGGCACGATGTGTCCCGTCAGGCAATGCGTCACGGGGTTCAGCCCGTCTGCGATCATCAGGCTGCGGTCAAATTCGCCCTCGATCTCCGTGTGGCTGATCCCGCTCTCCCGTATTTTTTGATTGACATAGGCGTGGCAGCTCACATCCAGCGCAAAGTGGCACAGCACGCCGTAGATGTAGGCCAGCTCCGCCTTGCCGCTCTGCCGCAGAATTCCCGCGGCGCGGAGAAAAAAGTCTCTGCCCGGCCGCTCGTGCGCCTCGAACCCCACCGCACTGACCGCGTTGGGCTGCAAGGCGTGGTAGTAAAACAAGATGTCCGGCCCGTGCAGACCGATGTCATAAAGCGGACGGAAGGCGTCGATCACCGTCCGGCATTTTGGCAGCAGTTCTTTGTAAACCTCCTGCCCGAAACGAAAATGTGCGTAGGTGGATGGCATCCCCGCTGGCCTCCTCTTTCCTCAAAATCGCTATGAGTGTACCGCGCCTGTGTCAAGATCTTTTCAGGCTTGCGTAAAATCACGCTGACTTTACCGTTTGTATCGCTTCTATAGGAAGAATTATACCAGAAAAGCGTACCCAATGACCATCCCCAAAAATAAGAAGGTTCCCCTGTGTAAGGGGAGCTGTTCGCCGTAGCGGACTGAGGGGTTGCCTCACTGCACGCCGAAACCACCCTTCCGTCTCGGCTGCACCGAGCCACCTCCCCTTAGGAGGGGAGGCTTCGGTTGCAGCGGGCTCCCCTGTGTAAGGGGAGCTGGCGCGAAGCGCCTGAGGGGTTGTTTCACTGCGCGCCGAAACCACCCTTCCGTCTCGGCTGCGCCGAGCCACCTCCCCTTAGGGGGGGAGGCTTCGGTTGCAGCGGGCTCCCCTGTGTAAGGGGA
>CAJJNQ010000037.1 GCA_905193155.1 uncultured Christensenella sp. | reverse complement strand
GTTTTTGCAAACCTCCGAACGGTTCGCAAAAACCTGTCGTTTCATTCGTGCTTAACTCCGAACATTTATGCTTATTTCCATTTAAAGGTAACCATACCATAGAGGTAGATAAACACAATTGCGGCCGGAACGACATAGCGGAATACGGGCTTCATCCAACTCTTGATCTTCATGCCCTTGCCCGCATTCGCCTCGTCGACAAAGTTCTCCCAGCCCCATCCGAATTTATTGCAGCAGAACAGCGCAAACACCAGCGAGCCCAGCGGCAGCACGTTGTTGGATACGATGAAATCCCAGAAGTCCAACCAGGCGGTTCCCTCCGCAAAGGGCTGGAAATTGAATTTACTGTACCCCAAAGCCGTGGTCAGCGCCAGCAGGAACACGGCGACCCCGCAGACAATGCAGCCGAGCGGGCGCTTCCAACCCGTCATTTCGCGCACCATGGCCAATATGTTCTCACAAACCGCCAGCACGGTAGACAGTGCCGCGAACACCATAAACAGGAAGAACAGCGTCCCCCACCAGCGGCCGCCCGCCATGTTGTTGAAAACGCTGGCCATCGTGTCAAACAGCAGGCTGGGGCCTGCGTTGACTTCCAAGCCATAGGTGTAGCACGCCGGGAACATGATCATTCCCGCAAGCACCGCGACAAAGGTGTCCAGTGCGATGATGTTGACCGATTCCCCCAGCAGGGAGTGATCCTTTCCAATATAGCTGCCGAAAATCGCCATCGAGCCCATGCCGACGGAGAGCGTGAAGAAAGCCTGATTCATCGCACCGACGACAACAGAGCCGGTGATCTTAGAAAAATCCGGCACCAGATAGAACGTCAGGCCCTTTTTCGCGCCCGAAAGCGTGAAGCTGTGAATGGCCAGCACGATCATCAGCACAAGCAGCAGCGTCATCATGACCTTGGTGATGCGCTCCAGGCCGCCCTGCAAATGGAAGCAAAGGATGCCGAAGGCGAGCACCACCGTAATCGCCAGATAGGTCACATTCAGGTCGGGATTCCGGATCATGCTGACAAAGCCGATATCTGCAGTCTGTCCGGTCAAAAAGCGCACAAAATAGTTGATGATCCAGCCCGTGACAACGGTATAGAACGCCATCAGCGCCACATTGCCGAAGAAAGAGACATAGCCATGCCAATGCCATTTCTGCCCGGGGCGCTCAATTTTCTGATACATGTGAATGGGGCTGGCCTGCGCCGCGCGGCCGACAGCGAACTCCATCGTCATCACCGGCAGCCCGAGCACCAGCAGGCAGAGGATATACAGCAGCACAAAGCCGCCTCCGCCGTACTGCCCGCACATCCAAGGAAATTTCCACACGTTTCCGCATCCGATCGCGCAGCCGGCAGACAGCAATATGAACCCCAGCCGCGACCCCAGTCTTTCTCTCTCCATGAAACTTCTCTCTTTCTTTTCTTATATTGAGCTTTTGTAACCCTGCATCCTTTGTTATACCAGACTGCATTCCGCTCGTCAAGATTTTTCCTGTGTTTATATTCACTTTTATGCAGAAAAATCGGCATAAAGATCAACCTTATGCCGATTTAATTGCATTTTTAGCAAATCAACCGATTTCGGGGAGAGAATCCTGTGCACTTTCTCCGGTTTCGGATTCCAGGCTGTCCAACCAGGCGGGACGCTCTTCCTGCGTTTGCTCGCTCAGCCAGGCAATGGCCTTGAGTGCATATTCCTCGTTTTTGGTAAACGACGTGCAGGCGATGTAGAGATCGCGGGTATCCGCACCCTGCGAGATGAAGCCGTAAAGGTGCTGCGCCGAGATGCCGTAGACGTGGGCCTGGCCGTCGGTATCGTCCGCCACAAAGGTACCTGCTTCGATATCCTCATCGCTGAACAAGCCGTGGAGCGAACCGCCCTCCGCCACCTCGTCGTCCAGGGGCATGAAGGCCTGCATGGAGCTGTAGCCCACCAGCAAATCACGGTTGAGCAGATAGATATCGCCCTCGCCGACGGAAATGACGACCGTGAGCTTGGTATACCCGCTGTAATCGCCCTCGCCGGTGAAATCCAGCGGGATGTTGTCCACCGTGATCTTTTCCATCTCCGGGAATTCTTCCTGCGCCTTTTCCGTATAATAATCCAGCACATCCTGCGAAACAAAGTTGCCCACCAGTGTGATCTGAAGGGTCTTATCCGCCGGGGGAACATATTCCGTCGCGTTGTAAATCATGCTCCAGGAAAAAAGAATCAGCACAGCCGCCAGCAGATAGGCCCACCAGGTATAGGCAAAATGCTGAAGGACATTTTCTTTTTTAAGCGGTGTACGCATCCGCAAAAATCCCCCCTGTCATTCCCTGTGGCAAACGCCGCTTTTAGATACTGTATCATATCTTTTTCCAAATTACAAGCAAGAGACAGAAAGCGCCCATAGCACCTGTCAACCAGGCTCAACGAGCACAAAAAAGACCCGATGATTTCTCACCGGATCTTGTGTTCCGATATGCAGCTTTCACCGCGAAAAGAGCCCTGTAGAATCGCTTCTACAGGGCTGCTTTTCATTTGTACATTTCTCTCTGCGGTGTACCCTCGGTGTTAATTGGTATACGAGAGTTTTTTTGCCCCATTTCCAGGACGCTTAGTAGAGCTTTGCACCGGCCGGAATGTGAGGATCAACCATCAGCAAATGCAACTTTTCTTCGCCGTTTTCGTGATGCACGGCGGAGATGAGCATACCGCAGGAATCGATACCCATCATCGGGCGGGGCGGGAGGTTCGTGATAGCGATGCAGGTCTTTCCAACCAGCTCCTCCGGCTCATAATACTCGTGAATACCACTCAAAATGACCCGATCTACGCCAGTTCCGTCGTCCAAAACGAACTTTAAGAGCTTTTTGGACTTCTTCACGGCTTCGCATTCCTTAACCTTCACGGCACGGAAATCGCTCTTGGAGAAGGTGTCAAAATCCACGAAATCCTTGAATAGCGGCTCGATTTCCACATTGGAAAAATCAATCTTTTCCTCCACGACCGGAGCCGCCTGAGCAGCCGCCGCAGGAGCAGAAGCTTCCTTGGAAACCTTCTTATCGGAATCGAGCGACTTCATTGTGGGGAAGAGCAGCACGTCGCGGATGGACTGCGCATTGGTCAACAGCATGACCAGGCGGTCGATGCCGTAGCCGATGCCTCCGGTCGGGGGCATGCCGATCTCCAGCGCGTTGAGGAAGTCCTCATCGGTGTGGTTGGCTTCGTCATCGCCCGCGGCAAACAGTTCTTCCTGTGCACGGAAGCGCTCGCGCTGATCGATGGGGTCGTTCAACTCGGAATAGGCGTTGCACATCTCGCGGCCGTAGATATACAGCTCAAAGCGCTCCACCAGAGAAGGATCCTCGGGCTTCTTCTTGGTCAGCGGGGAGATTTCGACGGGATGATCCATGATGAAGGTAGGCTGGATCATCTTTTCCTCGCAATACTTTTCAAAGAACAGATTGATGATGTCGCCGCGCTTATGGCGCGCTTCGTACTCGACGTGATGCTCGTCCGCAGCCTTCTTGGCGTCCTCGTCGGAGCGGATGTCGGTAAAGTCCACACCGCTGTACATTTTGACGGCCTCGATCATGGTCAGGCGGGTGAAGGGCTTTTCCATGTCGATGACGGTATCGTTATAGGTGATGACCGCGCTGCCGCAGATTTTGCGGGCAAGGTGGCGGAACATACTCTCGGTCAGTTCCATCATGCCCTTGTAATCGGTATAGGCCTGATACAGCTCCATGAGCGTGAATTCCGGGTTGTGGCGGGTATCTACGCCCTCATTGCGGAACACGCGCCCGATCTCGTAGACGCGCTCCAGACCGCCGACGATGAGGCGCTTTAAATAAAGCTCGAGCGAGATGCGGAGCTTGACGTCCTCGTCCAGCGCGTTGTAGTGCGTCTCAAAGGGGCGCGCCGCAGCGCCGCCTGCGTTGGCGACCAGGATAGGGGTTTCGACCTCCATGAAGCCGCGTCCGTCGAGGAAGTTGCGGATCTCGCGGATGATGGCGGAACGCTTAGTGAAAACATCGCGGCTTTCGGGATTGGTGATGAGGTCGACGTAGCGCTGGCGATAGCGCTGATCGACATTGGTCAGGCCGTGATACTTCTCCGGCAGCACCTGCAAAGACTTGGAAAGCAGGGTCACTTCGGTCGCGTGAACCGAAACCTCGCCCGTCTTGGTGCGGAAGGCCGTGCCCTTGACGCCGATGATATCGCCGATGTCCCAGGCTTTGAAGCCGGCGTAATTTTCCTCGCCCACGTCCTCGCGGCGGACGTAGATCTGGATCTGGCCGAACTTGTCCTGCACATGCGCAAAGGACGCCTTGCCCATGACTCTGCGGGACATCATGCGGCCGGCAATGACGACCTCCTGTCCCTCAAGGGAATCAAACTGCTCGACGATCTGGCGGGACTGATGCGTGCGCTCGAAGTGCGTGATGCGGAAGGGGTCCTTGCCCGCCTCCTGCAAAGCCTTGAGCTTCTCACGACGGATGCGGTTCTGTTCGCTGAGCTGTTCCTGCGTCAGCTCTTCCGCCGGCTGCTGGTTGTTTTCTGCCATAATGCTTTCCGCTCGCTTTCTGAATCTTTGTTTATCGGGTGATCTTTTCGATGCGCAGGCTGAGCACACCGGAGGGCACCGTCACCTGAACGGTCTCGCCCGCATGGTGGCCGGTCAGCGCCGCACCGATGGGAGAATCCTGAGAAATTTTGCCCTTGAGGGGATCGGTTTCGGAAGAGCCGACGAGGCTGTAAACCTGCTCCTTTTTGCGGGTCTCGTTATAAACGGTGACGACGGAGCCGACGTTGACCACATCGCTCTTGAGATCCTCCTCGCGGATGACCTGCGCGTTGGACAGGATGTATTCCAGCTCCTGAATGCGGCCCTCCATAAAGGACTGCTCCTTACGGGCTTCATCATATTCCGCGTTTTCGGACAGGTCACCGAAGGAGCGGGCCACCTTGATCTTCTCGGCAACCTCGCCGCGCTTGACGCTTCTGAGGTAGTCGAGCTCTTCCTCCATCTTTTTAATGCCTTCCGCGGTAAAGAACTTGACATCGCTGGTGTTGGACATGAACAAAATGCCTCCCTGCAAAAAATCATGATAACAATAGTCAAACAAGCCCACGTTTCTTCCTTTCCGCAAGGAATTCTGGAAGAACGTGCGCCGCCCGGTTATTCGCTTTTCTTTTGACATTATAATAGAAGCAACCTGCCCTGTCAACTGCTCCGCGGAAAGTTACAAATCTTTTATCATTTCTCCAAAAAGATGCGGAAGATATACATAAAATGATTGTGCGGCGATGCTTTGCAGGCGTATAATAGGGAAACGGGCAGAAAGATGCGCCCGCACCCCACCGATCCGGAGGATAAAAACATCATGCCGAAAGCTTATCTCAAACCCACCAAGGAACGCCGCGTGGAAATGGGCCATCCGTGGATTTTCCGCAGCGACATTGACCGCGTGGAAACCAGCGCCAAGCCCGGCGACGTGGTTGATCTGCACGCCGCCCGCGGCAAATTTCTCGGCCGCGCGTATTATAATCCCGCTTCCATGATCACGCTGCGCATGCTCACCCGCGAGGACGAGCCGATTGACCGGGACTTTTTCTATGCCCGCGTGCAGCGCGCCTACGATTACCGCAAGAACTTCTGCGACCTCAATTCCTGCCGTCTGATCTACGGCGAGAGTGACTTCCTGCCCGCACTGATCGTCGATAAATTCGCCGATATCTGCGTGATGCAGTCGCTGGCGCTGGGTATCGACCGCTACAAGGATATTCTTTGCGACGCGATCATGGACATCACCGGCTGCCGCGGCATTTACGAGCGCAACGATGTGCCCGTGCGCGAGCTGGAAGGTCTCCCCCAGCAGACGGGCTTCCTGCGCGGCGAATTCCCCACCACCGTTGAAATGGAAGAAAACGGCATCAAGTTCCTGGTGGACGTCGCCCACGGGCAAAAGACCGGTTTCTTCCTCGACCAAAAGGAAAACCGCGCCTCCCTCGCCCCGCTGGTTCGCGGCCGCGAGGTGCTGGACTGCTTCACCCACACCGGCTCCTTTGCGCTGCACGCAGCCAAATACGGCGCGTCTCATGTCACCGGCGTGGATATTTCTGAGGACGCCTGCGCCATCGCCCGCCGCAACGCGGAGCTCAACGGCCTTAACAACGTTGAATTTGTGGCGGAAAACGCTTTTGACCTGCTGCGCCGCAGCTATGACGAAAAGAAGCACTACGACGTGATCATCCTCGACCCGCCGGCGTTCACCAAAACCCGCCAGGCACTCTCCGGCGCGCTGCGCGGCTACAAGGAGATCAACCTGCGCGCCATGAAGATGCTGCCCAAGGGCGGCTATCTCGTCACCTGCTCCTGCTCGCAGCACGTATCGCCCGAGGCCTTTACCGATATGCTGCTGGACGCCGCGCGCGACGCGCACCGCCAGCTCCGCCTCATCGAGTCGCGCACGCAGGGCAAAGATCACCCCATTCTGCTGGCTGCGCCCGAAACCCGCTACCTCAAGTTCATGGTTTTCCAGGTATTCTAAACAACATCTGTACGGAAAGGAGTGTTTGCCATGCGGCACTGCGGCACAAAAGAAATCCGCACCCCGCGTCTGACGCTGCGGCGCTTTGTCCCGGAGGACGCTCCTGCAATGTTCCGGAACTGGGCAAGCGACCCGGAAGTAACCCAATATCTGACCTGGCCGGCGCACTCCTCTCAGGCCGTCACGGAATGGGTCATCGCGGACTGGGTTTCTTCCTATTCTAAGGCGGACTTTTACCAGTGGGCCATCGTACTGCGCGCGCAGGGCGAAGAGCCCATTGGCTGCATCTCCGTCGTCCATACCGACGACGCGATTTCCGCCGTGGAGATCGGCTATTGTCTCGGCCGTGCGTGGTGGCGCAAGGGCATCGTGAGCGAAGCCCTCTCCGCCGTGATGGATTTCTTCTTTGTCGAAACCGACGTGCAGCGCGTCTGCGCCCGACACGATCCCGCCAACCCGCATTCCGGGCAGGTGATGCGCAAGTGCGGCATGACCTACGAGGGCACGCTGCGCCGCGCCGACCGCAACAATCAGGGCATCTGCGATGTGAGCTGGTATTCGATTCTTCGGGAAGAGCGCCGCGTCAAACAGAGCGTCGAGCAATAGGCCATGGCCTGCGGTGTGGAGCAGGATCGTCTCAGCGCCCTGCTGCCCGACGGCTTTACCTCACTTCACCCGTTGATGCGCATCAACGCCGAAATCCGCAGCGGCAGCGGGGGCTGCTTGGAACCGAGCACGCCTGTGGAATTTGAAGGCAACAAGGATTGGGTCATCATCGCCTTTGGGGAGCGCATTCCGTTTGCGCGGTCAGGCAAGACCGTGGTTTTCAAGCCGGATTTTCTCGAAATCTGTTTCACAGGCGTGGGCATCGAAGGTTCCCGCCCCGCCGAAAAGGACAACATCGGCCGCTATTTTCCCGGCAGCCCGGTCACGCTGCGCAAGGCGGAAATCATTGAGAGCCGCAAGAAATTCTGCGGTTGCTCCCTCCGCCGGTCATTCCATGACGGCATGAATCTCAGCAATCCCTCGCGATCAGGTGCCGGGCGCTTACGTTGCCCGCTTCGAGCGATAGATTTTTCATTCAAAACGAAAGGGAGCATCCCTTGCAAAAGGGATGCTCCCTTTTATCTTTTTACGCTTACTTTTCGAGGCTCTTGAGGTAATCGATGCAGATCTTGGCCTCGGTCAGGCCGTCGGGCTGGAGGGTTTCGCTCTCCACGACCATGGGCACGTTCAGCTCCACCGCCTTGGCGTAAACGGCGGCGACGGGCGCGGTGCCCTGTCCCAGCGGCTTGCCTTCGCGGTTGGACAGGCCGTCCTTGATGTGAATGACGGGCAGGCGGTCTTTCAGCGCTTCCATCATCGCAACGGGATCCTTGCCCGCGGCATACGCCCAATAGGTGTCGATTTCCAGCGCAACGTTGGAACGGGCGACGATCTCATCATAGATGATCTGGCCGTCCTCGTTGGGCTTGAACTCATGGTCATGGTTGTGGTAACCCAGGGTGATGCCCTCAGCGGCCAGCTTGGGCTGGAACTCGTTGAGCATATCAATGAACGCGTCGAGCTTGGCCTTGGTGGTCAGATCCGCGCCGGGAATGATGATGCGGGTGTTGCCGATGGCCTTGTGGTAGGCGACGGTCTCCTCAAAGTGCTCGGCGATCTCGTTCCAGCCGGTGTGGGTGCCGGAAACCTTCAGGCCGTTGTCGTCCAGCAGCTTCTTGATCTCTTCTGCCGGAATGCCGAAGAAGCCCGCGAACTCGACGTTCTTGTATCCCATTTCGGCCAGCGCCCTGAGCGCGCCGGGCATATCCTTTTCGGTGATGTCGCGCACGCTGTACATCTGAATGCCGTATTCTCTCATGGTTTTCTCCTCCGTTTTTCTGTCAAAAAGGGCGGGCGCAGGGCCCGCCCTTTTATGATTTTCTTACTCGTTGTCGCAGAAGTAGTAGGGCTGGCCGGTCTTGGCGGAGGTGTAGATGGCCTCCAGGATCTCGGACACGACGCAGGCCTGCTCCGGCAGCACGACAGGATCCGTGTTGTTGTACAGAGCCTGATACCAGCGGCGCTGCTCGGTAATGGGAGCGGTTTCCGCAACGCCGTCGTAGAACGCCGCGCCGCCTGCCTTCATATCGGGCACAATATCGACCAGGCGGCCGAATTCGTCCTTGTTGATGGTAACATTCTGCTCATAACCCTTGATCTGAGCGCCCGCCTTGGAGCCGCAGATCACGACGCTGCCCTCCGGAATGGGCTCGGAGGTATTCAGCGCCCAGGACGCCTTGAGGATGATGGTCGCGCCGTTCTCCATCACGATGAAGCCGAACGCGGAATCCTCCATGGTGTGCTGTTTCTCGTCCCAGGGGCCCCAGGGGTTGGCCTGATCGGGATTGGTCAGCTTCTTGAAGGTGGTGCCCACGACCATGCGGGGTTTGTAGTTGTTGAGCAGATAGAGCGTCAGGTCGAGAGAGTGGGTGCCGATGTCGATCAGGGGACCGCCGCCCTGCTCATACTCGTTGAGGAACACGCCCCAGTTGGGGGTGCCGCGGCGGCGGACCGCCAGCGCCTCGGCATAGTACATATCGCCCAGATCACCGCGCCCGATGATGGACTTGAGGTACTGCGCAGACGCCTTGTGGCGGTGCTGATAGCCGATGGTCAGCTTCTTTCCGGTTTCCTGAGCGGCTTTGACCATCAGGCGGGCATCTGCGGCGCACTTGGCCATGGGCTTTTCGCACATGACGTGCTTGCCCGCGTGCAGCGCGTCGATGGAGATTTCCGCGTGAGAGCGGTTGGGGGTGCAGACGTGAACCACGTCGATCTCCGGATCGGCCAGCAGTTCTTTATAATCGGTATAAACCTTTGCGCCGGGCACGCCGTATTCCTTGGCGGCCTTCACCGCGCGCTCCTCGATCAGGTCGCAGAAGGCAACCATGTCCGACATATTCACAGCCTTAATCGAGGGCATGTGCTTGCCGTTGGCGATGCCGCCGCAGCCGATGATACCGACTTTCAATCTTTTCTGTTCCATGAAAACGATCCGTCCTTTCATTTAGGTTGATTTCATGTAAATTAAGGATAGCATATTTTTCAGCGAAGTGCTATAATAATTCTGTCAGAAAATATCAATTTTTTGCACGCGGAGGGTTTGGCATGACCTATTACCGGGAGGAGCGAAGGCCGCCTCAGGACGCGGAAAGCCTTTTCGAATGCGATCTTCAGTCCTCAATGGGACGCGAAACCGTGGTCTATCCCCATGTTCACGATTATTTCGAGGCGCTGTATTGCTTAAGCGGCGGATACGAGCTGTATGTGAGCGGTGCGGAGCATCCCTTCTCCGCGGGCGATCTTGTGCTGATCGATCCCAACGAGGTGCACCACACCCGTTCCTCCACCGACGGGTTGAATCAATATCTCGTGGTCAAGTTCATGCCGGAGGCGCTGCTGTTTGCCGAGCATCCGGTATTTGAATTGCAGATGCTGCTGCCCTATCTCTGGTCGGGGCCGGATCATCGCAAATTTTTTGAAAAGGCACTGCTGGAGCAGGATGGCGTCGATATTGTGCTGCGCGACCTGCTGCGCGAAACGCAGACGCGCGCACCCGGGTTTGAAATGGCGATCCGCGCCGACCTCTGCCGCTTGTTCCTCTGGGCAGCACGTCAGGCGCTTCGCTCCGGAAACCAAACCGAATTCCGCAACATCGACGATGCCGCGCTGATGACGCTGCGCCGCGCCTATTCCTATATCGACGCCAACAGCGCCCAGCCTCTCTCCATGGAAGAGGTCGCCGCGCACTGCGGCATGAAATATACCGCTTTTTCTCGCTTTTTCGCGCGATACACGCAAAAAAGCTTTCCCGAATACCTGACGGAGGTACGGCTGAAAAAGGCGACGATTCTGCTGACCACCACGCAGGATTCCGTCACGGAAATTGCGCTGACCGCCGGTTTTTCCACCAGCAGCTATTTCATCCAACGCTTCCGCCGCAAGCACGGCGTTTCCCCCGGCCGGTTCCGCCGCCAATTTCTCTCCGGCCTCACGCCTAACGGATAAAAAGCACCCCCGCCGCATGAACAGCACCCCATTTGTCAGACAAGTATGATAAAATACTTGTCTGACAAATGGGGTACTTAACTATGCCAAAGGAAGTGCCGAACAAACGGTAAACGCCGGAATTCAAGAAGCCGGTCGTGGAAACCATGCAGCAGGAAAAGCTGAGTTAGCCATCGAACGGCGTGGCCATGGCGGTAAAGGCTGTCCGCCAAAGCAGCTGCCCAAAGAGACAGAAGAAGATCTGCTGGCAGAGGTTCAGCGGTTGCGTGCAGAGAATGACTACCTAAAAAACCTGCAAGCCTTGGCTTTGAAAGACGAGCGACGCCGGCACAAAAAGCGCCGGTAGTTCAGAAGCTGAGGCAAAAACACGCACCCAGTATTCTGCTCTCAATCGCTCAACTGCCCCGTGCAACTTTCTACTATCATTTGAAACAGATACATGAAGAAATATCGCTCTTATAAGGGAGAAATGGACAAAATCGCACCAAACTTACTGAAGCGGGACTTCCATGCCGAAAAGCCGAACCGAAAATGGGTCACAGATGTGACGAAATTCAGCTTGTTTGGGGAGAAACTGTATCTGTCCCCGATTCTCGATCTGCACAGCAGCGATCTGGTCAGCTATACCATATCGGATCGTCCTGTACTCCGCATGGCAACCACCATGCCGGACGAGGCGTTTGCAAAGATTCCGGATAGTACAACCTCGTTCTTCGCTCCGATCAGGGCTGGCAATGTATTTGCAGGAGTTTCAGTCTATGGAGCATTTCAAACTGGAATTCGTTGAATATCCGGATGACTACAACAACCGCAGGATCAAGGCAAAACCGAAGGGCTTGCTGCCTGCAATTCACAGACAGCAAGCCCCTTTGGCTGCTTGAACAATTTCTATTGAGAATATTTGTCTAACTTCTGGGGTCGCTTCAAATACTTCGGCCCTTTTTTGCTTTTTTAATTAGTACGACCCTTCCGTGTTGAGGGTGATGCCCTTATCTTCCTTCGCTCTGGAAGTCGCGCGGCGCTTGTTCAGCTCCGCCAGATAGAGATCCTCGTCAAAGGGAAGATCCACGGTCTTGTCCAGCCACGAGGACAGGTGCATCGCATTGGACAGCGTCAGGCCGTTGATGCCTTCGCGGCCGTTGGCCACGAGCGCTTCTCCGCGCAAAATCGCTGCCGCAAAGCGGTTGAGCACTTCGACGTGCTGCAAATTGCGGCCATCGGTCTCCACCTGCACGATCTCGCACTCCGGCTTGTCAAATCCGGCCGTTGCGCTCTTGCAGAACTCGATGTCGGAAACCTTGTTGTGGTAGAAGGTCAGCTTGTCGTTTTCGCAGACGATCTTACCCATCTCGCCGCTGATCTCCAGGCGGTTGGTGCCGGGGGCGTCGCCGGTGGTGGTGATGAACACGCCGGTCGCGCCGTTGGGATATTCGAGATAAGCCGTCACATCGTCCTCAACCTCGATGTCGTGCCACTTGCCCTCATGCAGGAACGCGCGCACGCGGCAGGGCATGCCGCACAGCCACTGCACCAGGTCGAGCTGGTGGGGGCACTGGTTCAGCAGCACGCCGCCGCCCTCGCCGTCCCAGGTGGCACGCCATGCGCCGGAATCATAGTAGAACTGCGTGCGGTACCAATCGGTGATGATCCAGTTGACGCGCTTGAGCTTGCCCAGCTCGCCGCCGTCGATCATCTCCTTGATCTTGCGGTAGACGCAGTTGGTGCGCTGGTTGAACATCATGCCGAACACCAGCTCCGGGTGCTTGTCGGCCTCTGCGTTCATCTCGCGAACCTGCTTGGTGTAAACGCCCGCGGGCTTTTCGCACATGACGTGCAGGTTATGCTTAAAGCCGTCAACAGCCAGCACCGGATGCTGGTAGTGCGGCACGGCGATCAGAATCGCGTCCACCAGGCCGCTGGCGATCAGGTCGCTGCCCTCGTTGAAAATCGCAACCTTGTCGCCCAGGTTTTCGCGCGCCCAGTCGCGGCGATCCGGACGGCGATCCGCCACGGCGACGATCTCGATCTCCGGCAGCAGTCCCTTCAGATAGTTGCCGATGTGACCCGAACCCATGTTGCCCGCGCCAATGATGCCCAGACGTACTTTTTTCATGTTCTATGCCCTCCCGAAATCGGTTTTTCACGCAATGTAACTACTTACATTATAGCTTAGCGGCGCGATATGGTCAACCCGTAATCTCTTCTCCGCTCAACAGTTTCTGAATCCTGGGCAGCAGTGTCTCCTCTTCCGCGGGAACCTCCGCCGTGCGCGCAGCGAGGATGGCCGTCGTCCACGGACGCAGCTGCTCCTCGGTTTTCCCCATTTCTTTCAGATAGGCAGCCGCAGCTCTGCGGCGGATTTGCTGAAACTCCTCGCGCTGTGCCTGAGGCATATCTTGGGGCAGCGCAGAATCGCGCATCAAAAAGCAGGTGCGCGCGATGTCGCACTCTGGGCATCCTCGCGCGAGGTTCATCCAGTCGATCACCATCACGCGCTCCCCGTCGAACTGGACGTTGTCGGGGTGAAAATCGCCGTGCAGCAGGGCGTTTCCGTCCGGCAGCGCATCAATGACTTCCAGCGCCCGCTTTTTCAGCGTGTCCTCCAGCAATTCGGACCTTTCCGTCTGCCAACGCAGCCATTTGCGGATGTCCTTCCCGCCGGGATAGGCGCACCCAAGGATGCGCCGGTGCGCCTGCGCCATGCGCGCCATGTCCCCTTCGATTTCGCCGGTGCGCAGCATATGCCGCCGCAGGCTCTCCCCCGCCGCCAGGTCGTAGACCAGGCCCTTGCGCCCGTCCATTTCCACGATTCCATAGCACTTCGGCGCAGGGAGGTCAAACTGTCCGACTTCCTGCGCACAATGCAGTTCTTCCTGCAATTCCTTTTCCGGAAAGCCGGGCAGCAGCAGCTTGACCACGCGCCCGTTTTCCAGATCAAACACCTCTGCCGTGCGCCCCTGACCGATCTTTTTCATAGAGTGCCCCTTATTTCAGCTCTTCGAGCTTTTCGTCAATGCGGGCGGGATCTCCGTGATAAACCATGCCGTTCATGCCGACGCGCATCGCGCCCAGCACGTTATCCTGACGGTCGTCGATGAACAGGCATTCCGCCGGAACCAGATTAAAATGTTGGCAGAAAGCTGAGAAAATCGCCGGTTCCGGCTTGATCAGCTTCCACTGATAGGACACAAATTCGCCGCTGAAGCGATCCAGATGCGGAATGTTGCGGCGCATCACGTCATAATGGCGATTGACGTTGGAAAGGACGTAGAGCCGATACCCCTTGTCCAGAAGCTCGCCGATTTTCTCCCCCATCTCGGGGTAGGCGGGCATATCGTAATACCAGCCGCGGACAAGCTTTTCCACCTGCGGATGCAGACGCTCGGGCAGATGGCGGCAGGCCGCGGCAATCAGCCCCTCGTCGTCCCCGGTGCCATAATCGCACATCGTCCATTCCACCGCGCCGAACAACTCCGCCTTGACCAGCAGGCGATCCTCTTCCCTCTCGATATAGGTTTTCAAATAGCGTTCCGGATTGTAGTCGAGCATCACGTTGCCCATATCCAACACAACATTGCGAATCATCTTATGTTTCCTCCCGGCTTTTTGCCTTGAGTATAACACAAGATGCCGCGCCGCAAAAGAGAGAATTGACACCGCGCGCATTTTGCTGCATACTACCTTCAAAAAAGGAGGCCGCCGCATGAGCAGAACCATCTATTCCACCCGAGCCGAAGCGCTGACGGCGTTCGGTCAGCAGGCGCTGCCGCTGACCGGACTTGACGGCCGGGAGCGCTGCGCCGCGCTGCACGCGGTTTCCGGCGGCTGGCGGGTGGGGCGCATTTTTCGCGGCACGCACAACAATGTGATCCTGCCCACGCTCCTGCTGGCGCTTTGCAGCCTCTTTTCCGGCCCGGCGGAGCTTGCGCACACGCATCCCTGCTGCGCCTGTCACGCAGGCGAGGTCTTTTCCGGGCGACGGCGCGCGCCGGGGCAAAAGGCCATGCCGGGCGATGCGCTGGTGCCGGGCTTAGGCCGACTGCGCGCCATCTGCCTGATTGCGCCGTCGGGAACGATGCTGCGGATGGACAAGAACGGCCGCGTCGAACCGCTCGGCCGCCTGACCGATTCCGACGGCCGGCCGATGCGACTGACGCGCCGCTGCTCCAGCCGTTTTCACGGGCAGCTTCCCGTGATGAAAGACCCCATCGTCAAGAAGAGATAAAACAGCCCGCTTCCGAAGCTTTCTTTCGGAAACGGGCTGTTATTTATTCTATGGACACCTCGGGAACCTCGTCGTTCCGCGCGCGGATCTTCTTCATCAAATGGAAGTAGCACGGGAATAAGAAACCGTTGGCGGCGATCCACGCAGCGGGATTGGCAAGACTCGCGCCGGTAAAGCCCATGCGCGGCACCAATATCAGTGCCACCAGGATGCGGGCTACCATTTCAAACAGTCCCGCAAACAGCGCATAGTTGCTGTAGCCGATGCCCTGCACGATATAGCGCACAATCATCAGCAGCGCCAGCAAGAAAGATGTTGCGGCATTGATGACGAGGAAGGTATGCACATCGGCTAGAATCGCCGTCTCTGACGCACTGACGAACAACAGCGCCACGGTTGTGCCGAAGAAATACAAAACAACCAGCGATACGGCGGAATAAACGAACATGGACAGGATGCCGAAACGCATGCCCTTGTCAATACGAGAATACTTGCGTGCGCCGAGATTCTGTCCGGCGAAGGTAGCCAGCGTCATACCCATCGAATCATAGGGGGCGGTAAAGATGAACTGCACCTTGCCGGCGGCGGTCATGGCGGCGACCGCGCCGGAGCCGAGGGTGTTGACGGCGCTGGAGAGAATGACGCTGCCGATGGCGGTAATGGAGTTTTGCAGCCCCATCGGGAAGCCCATATAGCTCAGGTTCTTGAGATGCTCGCCGCTGAGCTTCCACTCTTCCTTGCGGATGTGCAGAATGGGGAGCTTGAAGGCAATATAGATCACGCACAACACGCCGGAGACGCCCTGCGAAATGACGGTTGCCCACGCCGCACCCGCGCAGCCCCAGTGGAAATTGATGATGAACACCAGATCCAGCACGATGTTGAGCACGGAGGACAGCAGCAGGAAATACAGCGGGCGCTTGCTGTCGCCCAGCGCGCGCATGATGGACGAAGCCAGGTTATACAGAATCATGGCGGGAATGCCCAACAGCACGGCGGCAAAATATGCGTAGGCTTCGTCGAAGATGTTGGCAGGTGTCTGCATCCAGACGAGAATCTGCCGCGCCAGCGCGACGGTAATCGCCGTGACGATCAATCCCATCGCCGCGGAAAGCCAGACACTGTTGGCCACATATTTGCGCAGATTCTCCTCGTCATGCGCGCCGAAGCGCTGTGCAATCGGGATGGCCAATCCCGCGCAGGAACCCATGCAGAAGCCCAAAATCAGGAATTGCAGCGAGCCCACCGAGCCCACTGCGGCCAGCGCGTCCACCCCCAGATACTGACCGACGATGATGGTATCGGCCATGCTGTAAAGCTGCTGGAAGAGGTTGCCGAAAATCAACGGCAGCGCAAAAGCAAGAATATGCTTCGACGGACGGCCGAAGGTCATATCTCTGGTCAACGTTCTGTTCGCCATCACAACCCACCCTTTAATCTGTTTTTCGGGAAAAAGCTCCCTGCCTTTCGTTAAAACACGAACTTTAGCATAATCAAAACTCTGTTAAAAAACAAGGTTTTGCCGCGCGTCCATAGGAATTTTACCTGAATTTACGTTTCAACGGGAATCCTGATGCATTTTTCTCTTCCATATTGTGCATTCCGCACAGAATAAGTCTTGATTTTCATGATATGAAACGGTATGATGGAAGGGAGAAAGACGACCGTTTCTCCATTCCTATTACACAGGAGGTTGAAACCCCATGAAGTACGGCTATTTTGATGACGCTGCCCGCGAATACGTCATCACCCGCCCCGACACGCCTTACCCCTGGATCAACTATCTGGGCGAAGAGGACTTTTTCTCCTTGATGTCCAATACCTCCGGCGGCTATTCCTTCTATAAGGATGCGCGCATGCTCCGTCTGACTCGCTATCGCTACAACAACGTTCCCACGGACGCCGGCGGAAAATATTATTATATCAACGAAAACGGCGACCTCTGGACGCCCGGCTGGATGCCCGTCAAGGCGGATCTGGAAAAGTATGAGTGCCGCCACGGACTGGGCTACACCGTCATCACCGGCAAGCGCAACGGCCTTCTTTGCGAGCAGACGGCGCTGGTTCCCCTGGGCTGCACCGCCGAGGTCACGCGCGTCAAGTTCCGCAATGAGACCGACAAGAAAAAGGAATTCACCTTCTTCTCCTTTGTGGAGTTCTGCCTGTGGAACGCGCTGGACGACATGACCAATTTCCAGCGCAACTTCTCCATCGGTGAAGTCGAGGTCATCGGCTCGACCATCTACCATAAGACCGAGTACCGCGAGCGCCGCAACCACTACGCGGTGTTCTCCGTCAACGCCAACATCGACGGCTTCGATACCGACCGTGAGACCTTCATCGGCCTGTACAACGGCTTTGACGATCCCGACGTGCCCAAGGCAGGCAAGTCCCGCAACTCCATTGCCTCCGGCTGGGCGCCCATCGGCTCCCACAGCATCAAGGTGGAGCTGGAACCGGGCGAAGAGAAGAGCTTCATCTTTGTGCTGGGCTATTGCGAGAATCCCGAAGATCAGAAGTGGGAATGCCCCGGCGTCATCAACAAGGCGCCCGCGCAGAAGCTGCTGGCCGCCTTCCGGACCGACGAACAGTTTGAAGCCGCCATGCAGGCGATGCACGCCTACTTTGAGGAACAGCTCTCCAACTACCAGGCCAAGACCCCGGACGAGAAGATGAACCGCATGGTCAACACCTGGAACCAGTATCAGTGCACCGTGACCTACCATATGTCCCGCTCCGCCTCCTACTTTGAGAGCGGCATCGGCCGCGGCATGGGCTTCCGCGATTCCACGCAGGATCTGCTGGGCTTTGTGCACATCATCCCGGAGCTGGCGCGCGAGCGCATTCTGGACATCGCCGCCACCCAGATGGAGGACGGCTCCGCCTATCACCAGTATCAGCCCCTGACCAAGAAGGGCAACAACGACATCGGCTCCGGCTTCAACGACGACCCGCTGTGGCTGATCTTCGGCGTGGCGGCCTACATCAAGGAGACCGGCGACGAATCGATTCTGGACGAGATGGTCGCCTATGACTGCGACGCAAGCAAGGCCAAGCCGCTGTCCGACCACCTGATCCGCTCCTTCCATCACGTGACGGACAACCTCGGCCCGCACGGGCTGCCGCTGATCGGTCGCGCGGACTGGAACGACTGCCTGAACCTGAACTGCTTCTCCAAGACCCCCGGCGAATCCTTCCAGACCACGGCCAACTTCGAAAGCGGCGTGGCGGAATCCGTGTTCATTGCGGGCATGTTCGTCGCAGTGGGCGAGGACTACCAGCAGCTGTGCAAGATGCGCGGTTTGGACGATGAGGCAGCCTTTGCGGATGTGGAGTGCAAGAAAATGTACGACGCGGTGATGAAGGACGGCTGGGACGGCAAGTGGTTCCTGCGCGCTTACGACGCCTTCGGCAACAAGATCGGCTCCCACGAGAACCGCGACGGCCAGATCTTCATCGAGCCGCAGGGCTTCTGCGTCATGGCGGGCATCGGCATCAAGGAAGGCCGCGCCAAGGAAGCGCTGGATTCCGTGCGCGATTTGCTCGACACGCCCTATGGCGTATCGCTGCTGTGGCCGACCTACAAGGAATACCATGTGGAGCTGGGCGAGATCACGTCCTATCCCCCGTCCTATAAGGAAAACGGCGGCATTTTCTGCCACAATAACCCCTGGATCACCATCGCCGAGACCATGATCGGCCGCGGCGACCGCGCGCTTTCCACCTATCAGCATATCTGCCCGGCCTACACGGAGGATATTTCGGAGCGCCACCGCACTGAGCCCTACGTCTACCCGCAGATGATCGCCTCCGTGGACGCGCCCCGCCAGGGCGAGGCCAAGAACAGCTGGCTGACCGGCACCGCGAGCTGGACCCTCTACTCTGTCACGCAGTACATCCTCGGCATTCGTCCGCAGTACAACGGCCTGATGATCGACCCCTGCATCTCGGACAAGTGGGACGGCTTCACCGTCACCCGCAAGTTCCGCGGCGACACCTTCCACATCACCGTGACCAACCCCGACCATGTGATGAAGGGCGTCAAGTCTATCACCGTGGACGACAAGGCCATCGAAGGCAACGTGCTGCCCGTCTACGGCGACGGCAAGGAGCACGACGTTCAGGTCGTCATGGGCTGATTTTTTCAAAGCTAAATAAACTTCAAAGGCGCTGCAAAGCAATGCTTTGCAGCGCCTTTTTTCCATCAGAAACCCACCCGTTAGGCGAGTGATTCCACAGTAAAAAACTTTGCTCGTATCGTGAAAAAACACCGGTAAAACCGGTGTTTTTTCACTTGATCCAGATTTCTTCCCCATACCGCCCGATAGAAGAGGGCTCCTCCGGCGCAATCCAAAGACTGCCCAATATTTCTTCAGGATGATCCTGATTTCGAAAATGCACTCTGATCTCCTGCGCGGTCTTCGTGCCGGACAGCATGGAGATTTCATCCCGATAGGCTGTGCCGTCCACACAATATTCCACAGTAATCCGGTCTGTTTCGTCCGTGCTGCTCGTTCCGTCCGCATGCGTCATCGTGGTTTCGCCGCGGCAAATATCGGTGATACGGTAATCTTCGGGCCGGATTTCCATCGTATACCGCTTTTTCCGGTAAAGCTCCGTTCCGCCGATGATCGCTGCCGCAAGCAACAGTCCTGCCAGACAAACCAGCAGCGCGGCAAGCAGCCCTTTTCTGTTCTGCTGCTTTTTATTTTCCGTCTGCTGTTTCATTTTTCTCCTTTTCGGGTTCCATGATGCGGCGAACGTGCGCAATGCAATGGTCCATCCAGTCCACATAAGCCTGTTCGCGCAGGATGCCGCCGCGCATCAGCATAAAATCGCCCAGTGCAGGGGAGAACTGACGCGGCGTTTCGGGATAAACTTCCGAGCAGTGCGCACGCATCCATTCCACGCGCCGGATATGCTGCTCCCTCGCGCGCAACAACACGCTCAAGTATTCCTCCGGCTCCAGCGTTTCACAGAAATAAAGCTTCAGCCGCAGCGTATCCTTGGGCGGGCGGTATTCGTCCTCATCCGAAAGCAGCCATGCACGGAAGGCTTCCTTCCCCGCCTCCGTGATGGAATAGAGCTTTTTTTCCTGCAATTCGGAAATCACAGTGCAGTTCACCAGCCCCTCCTCCGTCAGCTTTTTCAGCTCCGGATAGATCTGACTGTGTCTCGCTCCCCAAATTGACCCTAGACGCCCGCTGAACGCCTTGGAGATATCGTATCCCGTTGCCGGAGCGCGCTGGATCAGTCCCAGCATCGCATAGCGCAGCGTTCCCATCCTCTTCTCCTCCTTCTTTGCGCGCAGTATATCACATAAAAGAAACTATGTCAATGTTGACATAGTTGGCGTCTTTGTGCTATGCTAATCGTGAAATAAAAAATGGGGGAAAGAGGAATGTCACGGCTTTTTGTCAAAGAGAAATCGTTTTACAAACTGATCCTGTCCATTGCCGTGCCGGTGGTGCTGCAAAACATGATCACCATCGGCGTCAACATCATGGACACGCTGATGCTGGGCAACTACGGCGAAATCCAGCTCTCCGCATCCTCGCTGGCGAATGAATTCATCAACATCTATCACATCATGTGCATGGGCATGAGCATGGGCGCGGCGGTGCTGACGGCGCAGTATTACGGCGCGGGCAACAATCCATCGCTCAAAAAGATTGTCACCATTGTGCTGCGAATGGGACTGGTGATTGCGGCGGCCTTCACCGTGGTGACGCTGCTGTTCCCGGAGGAACTGATGCGGCTGTATACGCCGGACGAGGCCGTCATCGAAAAAGGCGTGCTCTATTTCCGCATCAGCGCCGTGACCTATGTGCTGCTGGGCGTATCGCTGATTCTGACCAACATCCTGCGCACGGTACATCAGGTGCGCTTCCCGCTGGTGCTTTCCATCGTGACCTTCTTTGTCAACGTGTTCTTTAACTGGGTGTTCATCTACGGGCGCTTGGGCGCGCCGGAGATGCAAATCGAGGGCGCGGCGCTGGGCACGGTGATCGCGCGACTGGTGGAATGCGGCTCGCTGGTCACGTATTTCTTCGTCTTTGACAAGCGCATCGGCTATCGCATCAAGGATCTCTTCATGAAATGCGGCGATCATGTGCGCGTCTACATCACCTATGCCATCCCGGTGATGGTGTCCGACACACTGCTGGCGCTGGGCAACAGTGCGGTTTCGATCATCATGGGGCATATCGGCGCAAGCTTTGTCGCGGCCAACTCCATCATTTCGCAGACGGTGCGCCTGTCCACAGTGTTCAACCAGGGACTCTCCAGCGCCTCCTCCGTCATCACGGGCAACACGCTGGGCAAGGGCGAGCGCGACAAGGCGTATCATCAGGGCGTGACCTTTCTGTGCCTGTCCATCCTGATCGGCTTGGCCGCAGCGGTCATCATCCTGCTGATCAGCCCGCTGTTGGTGGAAAGCTTCAACATCACGCAGGAGACCAAGGATATCGCCTACCAGCTGATGGCCTCGGTGAGCGTGATGATGGTATTCCAGACCGTGCAAAGCGTGCTGACCAAGGGCGTGCTCCGCGGCGGCGGAGACACCCGCTTCCTGATGCTGGCAGACATCCTGTTTTTGTGGCTGGCTTCCATCCCGCTGGGCTACCTCTGCGGGTTGGTGTGGCACCTCTCCCCGTTCTGGATCTATGCGGCGCTGAAGATCGACTGGGTCATCAAGTCTGTCTGGTGCATCTTCCGTCTGCGCTCGAAGAAATGGATCCGCGTGGTGCAGGCTTGAAACCCCGCCGGGAAATGTGTATAATAACAGAAAAATAAACACTCTCAAGGAGGCGTTTTCTCATGAAGATCGGCTTTATCGGCGTGGGCGTCATGGGCGGCCCCATGGTGCTCAATTTGATGAAAAAAGGCTTTGACGTGAGCATTTATACCCGCACCAAGTCCAAGGCGGAGGGCGTGATCGCCGCCGGCGCACACTGGTGCGATACCATTGCGGATTGCGCTGCGGGACGCGATGTGGTCATCACGATCGTGGGCTATCCCAAAGACGTAGAGGAAGTCTATTTCTCCGAAAAGGGCATTCTGAACAGCGCGGACAAGGGCACGGTTCTGATCGACATGACCACCACCAGCCCGCGCCTTTCCGAGCGCATCTATGCCGCGGCCAGGGAAAAAGGCATGACCGCGCTGGACGCGCCGGTTTCCGGCGGCGACGTGGGCGCGCAGAAGGGCACGCTGGCCATCATGGTCGGCGGCGACAGGGATGCCTTCGACAAGATGCACGATATTTTTGCGGCCATGGGCACCAACATCCGCTATCAGGGCGGCGCGGGCTGCGGCCAGCACACCAAGATGGCCAACCAGATCGCTATCTCCGGCTGCGTGGCAGCGGTTTGCGAGGCGATTGCCTACGCCAAGCGCTGCGGCCTCGACCCGCAGGATATGTTCGACGCCATTTCCACCGGCGCGGCAGGCTCCTGGCAGCTGACCAACAACGGGCAGAAGATCATCAACGGGGATTACGCTCCCGGCTTCTACGTCAAACACTTCATCAAAGACATGAACATCGCGCTGGACGAGGCGCAGGCACGCGATCTCGACCTGACCGTGCTGCACATGGTGCGCGACAAGTATGATGAGCTGGCTGCACAGGGCGGCGCCGACGAGGGTACGCAGGCGCTGATCAAGGTCATTGACAAGTAAGCTTGTTTGAACTGCGAAACGCGGAGGGGGACTTTATGCCCTTCCGCGTTTTTTTGAAAGGAGAGGGCTTTTAGTGGTAACTTTCCGCAGGTACAGCTCGCTTTCGGGCGATTTTGAGAGGATGCGCCTGTTTTTGCAGGAAAACTGCGGTTCTCACGGTGAAAAGGGACGCTATCCCGAATTCTGGGAATACGCTCAGGTTTTGCCCTGATACGATTATACGTCGTCCTGGCGCAACGGCATTTGAGAAGAGGACGGACGCATCGTCGCCGCCGCATGGTTCGAGGATGCCCCCGGCACGGCGCGCCTCACCACAGATGCGCAGCACGCCGGACTGTTTGAAACGGTGCTGAACTATGCGGAAGAATGGCTCTGCTCGATTGGGGCGGACGGCAAAAAGAAGCTGGACATTGAGCTTCCTTTGCCGCAGGACAAGGCGCGAAAGGAGGTATTGCTCTCCCGCGGCTATCGCCCCGATGGGGCGGAAAACTGGAACCTATACGATCTGACCCAGCCCATTCCGGAACCGCACTTTCCAGATGGTTTTGCGCTCAAGCGTCTTGCGGAAATCCCGGAGAGCGACTTTGCGGCGCTCAACACCGCCATCCAACAGGGGTTTGATCATGAAGGCGAAGCCGGCCCGGAGAGCCTGCTGATGACGCAGACCGCGCCGCACGCGCGGCCCGATCTCACCCGCTGCGTCGTCGCGCCGAACGGGGACTACGCCTGCTTTGCTGGATTATGGTACAACGACGTCCTGAAGTGCGGCTATCTCGAGCCGCTCTGCACCCGTCCCGCTTATCGCGGCATGGGGCTTGCGCGCAGCGTGCTCTATACCCAGATGCGCGAGATCAGGGCCATGGGCGGATTGACCTTCACCGGCGGCGATCAGCCGTTCTATCTGTCGGCAGGATATCAACCCCATCACACCTATGCACATTTCTGCAAAGAATATTGACAAAAAGCGCCGGAGCCCGTTGCCCCAGCGCTTTGGTTTTATGCGCGTTCCTTTAAGGTGACCACCGCTTCGATGTTGACCCCGCCCGAGGCGCGTTCGGTACGGAAATAGCGGTGCAGACCGTCCGGCGCTTCCTCCGGCTCGCTGATGTAGACGCTCAGCTCCTCACCCAGCGGCGCTTCCTTGACGAAATGGATCGAAAAATCAGAGACATAGTGCGTGTCCCGCTCCGGCAGAAAATCCACCAGCAGATCGGGATAATAGGTGTTGTTCAGATGACGATTGCAGTCGGTTTCGTGATAGGCGACGATGTGCTTGCCCACAAACGTCATCTGCTCCGGCAGGCGGAAGCGCACGCCGTCCAGCTCCTTCAGTTCCCCCTGCGTGTAATTGGGAAAGGTCACTTCGCCCACGCGGTAGAGCTTGTGGGTGTGAATATCCACCAGCGCCCAATAGCCCAGCGCCTCGGCCACAACTTTGCCGTCGCGCTCAATGCGGTGGCAGCGGTAGAAGGTCGCGCCCTTGCCCTCGCTGGGCCAGTTAAAGGTATCAATCTGCTCATATTGGTGCAGCGGCGCGTAGGTATGCACCACCATGCGGCTGAGGATAAACGCCTTGCCCTCGTCAAACAATTCCATATAAGACGGTCCCTCATCGCGCATCTGGTGGTTGGCGCTCTCCTGCATATAGCGCAGCAGGCACGAAGGGCGAACGATGCCGTCGGGATCAATATCGTGGGAGGAGATTTCAAATTGTTCCTGATACATAACTTTTTTACCTGCCCGATTTCAAGATGATATGGATAGGATTTTAGCATTTTCTGCGGTTTTTTTCAAGCGCCCGTGGGATGACGAAAGGCGAAGCCTGTGTTATAATCGAGTCAATTCTACTGCAAGACAGACAAAGGAGAACGGTGCAACATGAAGATCGCAATGTGTCAGATGCTGTCGGAATACGGCAGGCCGGAAGAAAACCTTTCCCGTGCAAAGGAGATGCTGCGCGACGCGGCGCGTCAGGGCGCTCAGCTTGCGCTGCTGCCCGAATGCCTGGATCTCGGCTGGGCCAACCCGGAGGCGCATGAAATGGCGCAGCCCATCCCCGGCGTTCATTCGGACAGGCTCTGCGCCTGGGCGGCGGAATACGGGCTCTACGTCTGCGCGGGACTGACCGAGCGGGACGGCGGCAAGCTCTACAACACGGCGGTGCTGATCGACAAGCGCGGCAAACTGCTGGGCAAGCACCGCAAAATCAATCTGCTGACCGAAATCGAGGGCAGCGGTCTTTACAGCGTCGGCAGCAAGCTGGAAGTTTTTGATACCGAGCTGGGCAAGCTGGGCATCGACATCTGCGCGGACAACGCGCGCTCCTCCATGGTGCTGGGCGAGGCGCTCTGCCGCATGGGCGCGGAGATTATCCTCTCCCCCAGCTCCTGGGCGGTACCCGCAGACAGCCGCCGCGCCTATTACGGCGCGGAGTGGTACGAACCCTACGGCAAGCTGGCCAAGCTCTACGGTGTGCCGGTCGTGGGTGTGAGCAACGTGGGGCCCGTCACCGGCGGCGCATGGGCGGGCTGGAAGTGCATCGGCAACTCCATCGCGCTCTTCGGCGACGGCGAACGCGGCGTGACGCTTCCCTACGGCGAGGATGCGGTCTGCCTGCGCATCATCGACGTGCCGCTGCGAAAGGATTCCCGCTACGGAACGGCATTGGCCACGGAAGTCGAGGCCGCGCGTTAAAGTCTTTTCACAGCCATATAAAAACGGCGTGACTTTTACAGTCACGCCGTTTTTATCAAAGCAGAGATCTTGACTTCATTGAAAAACCGGAATTTTCAAATTAGTCTTTGCAAATAACCTTTGAACCTTCACCATCAA
>CAJJNQ010000036.1 GCA_905193155.1 uncultured Christensenella sp. | reverse complement strand
AACCGGTGTAGCCTTCACGCAGCGAAGCTGTTGGAATAAATGCGACTTTTTTATTATCAATTTCTTCTTTTATCAAACTTCCTACACTTGAAAAGTGCGAACACAAAAACAGTTTCATCAATATTCTCCTTTATAAATTTCGATTTATCGTTCTGCTGCGCTTTTCTTACCGAAGCCAGAACCGTCGCAATGGAAAAACCCACTGCGGCGGTTCGCTTTTCTAGGATAAATCGCTATTCGTTTTTGCTGATTTTGACAAAGACCCACACGGTCAGGCCGACGGCAGCGGCATAACCCAGCGCGCCGAGCGCGGGGATGCCGAGGAGCTTGGGCTCCATCTCCGTCGTGCACAGGATGGACGAGGACAGCAGCAGCCCGAACGCCAGCAAACCCGCGATGAACTTGCCCATCAGGTTGTTGGCGGCCTTGACGCTTTCGTCCGTGACCTTCAAATCCAGCCCGACGCGCGTCTGTCCCTTGGAGAGGGATTTGAGCGAATCGGACAGCAGGCCGGGAATCGCCATGGCCTTTTTGAAGGATTCTGCGGCAAAGCGCGCGCCGCTGCGCAGCTCCTTGCCCACGTCGAACTTATCCACCGCCATGTTGGCGGCTCGTGCGGTTGCAATGGAAATGACATTGGTATCGGGGCTGAGATCGGCGATCACGCCCTCGATGGTGAGCACGCCGCGGCCGAGCATGCTCACGCCCTCCGGCATGGCGATTTTGTGCTCACGCGCAATATCCATGCACTCGTTCATCAGCTGTCCAAGGTCAAGTCCGCCCAAATCCGCATCGCCGTAGCGGGAAAGCATCTCGTCGATGTCGATGTAGAGCTTGGCATGGTCGACCTTACCCCGGCACTTGCCGATGGACAGCACCACGCTCTTGATTCCTTCCACATCGTGCTGCGCGACGGCAGCCACCGCCTTGGCAAACAGCGCCTGATCCCGCTTGGAGAGCCGCCCCATCATGCCCATGTCGATCCAAACAATTTCGCCCTCGCGAATGCGGATGTTGCCCGGATGCGGGTCGGCATGGAAGAAGCCGTCTTCGATGACCTGCTTGATGTAGTTATCGGCCAGCTTGGCACCGATTTCATCCAGATCATAGCCGTTTTCGAGCAGCTTCGCCTTGTTGTCCACGGAGATGCCGTCGATGAACTCCATCGTCAGCACCTGCGGCGTGGTTTCCTCGCGGTAGATGCGCGGGCAGGTGGCAAAGACCACATCTTCGTTGTTCTTGTAAAAGGTTTCGGCGTTCTGCGCCTCGATGGTGAAGTTCATCTCCTCCTGAGAGACCTTCCACATCTCGTCCAGTATGATGCCGAAATCGAGGATTTCGCCGGTGCCGGGGGCGAGCTTGAGGATGCCTGCCGCCTTGCGCAGCAGCGTCATGTCCTGCGACATGATTTCGTAGATGCCCTCGCGCTGCACCTTGACCACGACGTGCGTACCGTCCTTGAGGCGCGCTTCATGCGCCTGCGCGATGGACGCCGCGCCGATGGGCTCCTCGTTGAAATCCGAATACACTTCCTCGATGGGCTTGCCGAGAGAGCCCTCCACTACCCGGCGTACCTCGTCAAAGGGCATGGGCGGCACGGAGGAGCGCAGCTGCGTCAGCGCGTCGCAATAGGCCTGCGGAATCATGTCCGAACGCATCGACATGATCTGGCCGAGCTTGATATAGGTGGGGCCGAGATCCTCCAATATGGCGCGCAGCTTTTCGGGCGTTAAGCCCTTTACGACCTCGTGCTTGTTGAGGATCTCGATGATCTGGCGCAGGCGGGCTTTGTTCTCGCTCCTGCTCAGCTTTTTATTTTCCGTCTGCAGGGACGTCTGCTCCGTCATTGCCGTCCTCCTTGGGCTGCTCCGCATCTTTCTGCACGGGTGCTTCTTCCTCTTCGACCACTTCGGGCTGCGCCGCTTCCTCCGGCTTGAGCGCGTCGAGCTTTGCCTTGAGCGCCGCCAGCTGGTCGGGCGTGAGATCCTCGATGCAGCGCATCAGTTCATCGCCCGTGGTGGGCACAACCTGCACAGTGACGGAATCCTTGATCTTCTTTTCCACATTGTGCTTGAGCTCTTCGTTGAGCACCTTGCCCTGCTCGACGGTCAGCTCGCCCTTCTTGACCAGCTCGTCCAGCAGTGCCTGGCTCTTTTCCGCCGTAACGGCCACCGCGCCGATACCGGCCAGCAACAGGTTCTTCAAATCCTTGCCCAGATCCATATTTCTCAACCTCCTTGATTTTCTTTTGCAAGCATACCGCCGTGCCTATCTTCCTTCAAGGGACAAAGATGGAAAGCTGTCTTTTTTTCGGACAGTTTTTGCTTTTTGTCCAAACGGAATTTACCGCAGATTCAGCCGGAAGAAGTTCAGCGCGCGCACCCAATCGTAGCGGCTCAAATAGTGCGTGCCGGGGCGCAGATGGTAGCCCACGCGGCCGGAAGCGATGCGTCCGCCGGGCGCAGGCATTTTGTCCGTGCCCAGGCCTTCATAGCCGAACAGCTCCCATGCGGGCGAAGCCAGCACCGCCGACAGGAATTCCGATTGCGGATCGGCCCATTCGTCCTCCGAGGCGCTGGCAACATACAGCGGCCGAGGCGCGGCGCAAGCCAGCAGCTGATACTGCTCAAAGGGCAGCAGCTCTTCCTGTCCGCCGTACTTTTTGTAGTTTTCACAGAACCAGAAGGGAAACTGGGAGTAAATTGCCTGAACGCTCTCCCCGACCTTGCCGCGGCAAACCGCCGCACCCGCGCAGCCGGAGTCGTTGGAATGCACGGCGGCAAAGCGCAGATCCTGCGCCGCCGCCCAAAGCGCGGTCTTGCCCAGGCGCGAATGCCCCAGCACCGCCACGCGGCTGCCGTCGATCTCCGGCAGCGTCAGCAGATGGTCGAGCACACGGCTGCACGCAAACGCCCACATGCCGATCTTACCCCAATCGTCCGCTGCGCCGCGGGAAGTCATGGCGGCCAGGCCGTCGGTGAAATCCTCGTTGTCACGCGTCACGTCCTCATAGCAGAACACCGCCAACGCAAAGCCCTGATCCACGATCTCCTCGATGGGCTGATAGCCCGCCGTGGCATAGGGCGTAAAGGACGGATAGACCACGCAGGGGCAGGGTCGACCGGCCTTGGGGATCACCAGATGAACCGGGAAAGAGAATTCGCCCTTCTCCATATCGAAGGACAGCATCACCTTGCGGTGCTCCGCCTTGCCCGCCCAATCGTCGTCGTTCTGCTCTGCCACAACGGCGCGGACTTCGCGCGGCGCGGGCGGCGTGACGCCGAAGCACTCATGCGCATACAGGTCTACAATATTCTTTCGCCACTCGTCAAAGTTCTGCGCGTTCACCTCGCCGTCAAAGAGCGGCGGCAAACGCCTTGCGCGAATCTGTTCCTCCATCATGTTCTGATAACCTCCCTGTGTTTTTTATGAGTCTGCCTTATTCCTGATGCAGTCCCGTGATTTCGATTGGATTCCCTATTGGTCTTTCAGTTTGAAATACCAATAGGGAGAAAAGACGTTCAGGTAGTGGATGACAGTCATGCCTCTGCCGATCCCCAGCTGTGTTTTTTTCTTCTGCCCCGGATGCTGTTCATCGTACAGTCCATTCGAAAGGCACCGGTTCAATCCTTCCTGATGGAACACGGCGAATCTCTTCCCTTTTGCTGCACTTACCTTCATTTTCAGGATTTTTCGTAAAAATCCACAAACCGGTCAAAGTCTTTCACAGCAAGATAGATCGAACCGGATCTCGTTTTATTTCCTCCGTTTTACAAAAAACAAATGCAAAAGAGTTTTTTTATTTTCCGCTGCTGCCCAATTCGCCCTCGCCGCGCTGGGATTTCATTGCGCGAATCTCATCGGGGCTCAACTCCACCACCTCGGTGCGCGGCACGGGCAGGAGCACTGCCTGGCAGATCGCCTTGGAGACGGGATAGAGAACCACATCCTGCCCATCCAGCAGATGCTCCTTGCCCGGCTTGACCAGCGCAAGGGGCTTGGTGTTCAGGTTGGTCAGCGGGATGAACCATTCATTGCGAAAGCCGGAATCGATCACGCCGCAGCGCTGGGAAATGCCCTTGGTGCCGGTGGAGCCGCGCTCCTGCAGCTGCAGATAGTAATCCGGCGAAAAGGCGCTCATCAGCCCCGTAGGGATGCGTCTGGTCTCCAGCGGCGCCAGCAGCAGATAGTCCTCGTCAAAGCAGGCGTAAATATCATAGCCCGCGTCCTCGTCGCGCTTGGACGGAATCACCGCCTCGGGGCGCAGCTTTGCAAAGTACAGCTTTTCCCTCATGCTTCCCTCCGGGGGTTCTTCGCCTCCAGCGAGAGCAAGCGGCCGTCGCGCAGGAAATCCACCTCAATGCTGCCGCCCGGCGCGCAGCGATCAACATACAGACGCAGGGTGTGCTCGCCCTCTTCCAGCAGCACGCCCGGTTCCTGTGCGCGGACGATCGCCCAGCCGTCGCTGCCGTCGCCCTGCATCAGGGTTTCGCCGTCCAGCTCGAGCACAAACGGGCAGGTGCGGGCGACCTCGATATCGGCCTCCAGCTTCTCGCGCGCCACGATGGTGCGCTCCAGCACCAGCGCGCACGGCCCGATCCAGCCGTTCAGCTCGTCCAGCTCGATCTTGTTGCCATCGCAGAAATAGGTCTCCCACAGGGGATTTTCGGGCAGATTACGGCCTTCGAAGATCGAATGCTGCGGCAGGCCCATCTTGCCGCAAACGCGATAGCCCTGTGCGCCCGCGATGCCGAAGGTGTGCTCCATACCGGCAAACGCGACCGTCATCAGGTTGCACTCGGTCACGGTTTCCACGTTTTCAGGCATCCAGACGGTAAAGGGCACGCGGGCGGTCTCCCCGGCAGCCACCGTGATATGACCAGCCGTCATGGCCTGCACGCAGCCGCTGACCTTGCATTCCACCGGGCCTTCCAGCTTCTCGGTGGTATGGTTTTCCACGCTGAGCACGCACTGGCGCGCCTGGCCGGGACGCAGCACCGGCTGCCCCATGAAGGAAACACGGATGCTCTTTTCTTCCTTGCGGGTCATAGGCACCGCGGCAAAGGGCGCGGCGGTGATGTTGACCGGCAGGTTTTCACCGCGGCTCTTTTCCATCGCCATGCAGGAAAGTCCTGCGCGGGACACGCGCGCGGCAATGGCGTCACCCACGTCCGTGGTGGAAGGCGCGCCCGTGAGCAGCCCGCGGAACGCCGCAGCCAGTCGGTCGGGCTGATCGTTCAGCAGCAGGCTGGCCAGCACCTGCGCCACCTTCGGGATGAGCGAGCCGTCCACGCCGCCGTAGCGCCAATCCAGGCGCGCTCTGGCCTGCACGGGGTTCTCGCTGCAAAGGGCGCAGGCGTCCGCCACCAGATGCGCCAGGCGGCTGTCCTCCGGCAGATTCTCCGCCGCAGCCTTCAGGCACTGCACCGCGTCGTCCTTGATGAAGGCCAGCGCCATTGCTGCGGCCAGGAACTGCGCGGCCTCGACCGCCTCGCCCTGATGGTCCACCGAAGCGTCGCGCCCGGCATATTCGCGCGCACGAGCCGGGTCGCCGGGGCAGACGCACGCCCAAAGGGGCGCGCAGTCCATGCCGCCCGCGCCGCCCTGCTCCGGGTCGTCAAACACCGCCAGCGGCGGGAAAATACCGCGATCCATGTTGCGCAGGAAATGCGGCGTCAGCGCGCCGCCCTTTTCATAAGCGTCCGCCAGCTGCATGGCCGTGAAGTCCGCGCCGGACTTGGCCACCACGCGCAGCGCGGGCTCGATCCAGCTCATATCGCCCAAACCCATGATGCAGCCGCGCACCTTGTTGAGATATTCCGAATAATGCATTTCCGCCATGTTCAAAGCCTCCCCGGAACGCAAATCGCGCACCGATCCCTAATTTATTACACTTCCATTATACCTGTTCTTTCGTTATCGCACAAGGCAATGTTTTCAATCAAATCTGGTGCAGCGCAGCGCCATGACCGCCGATCAAAAGCCATTCTCCCTTGCCCAAAAGTTCCATTACAGCCTTGCGCTCCTTCGCAGCCATGCTGGGATCGCTGTCCACGGAAGTCATCAGATACGGCGCCAAACGGTTGAAGCTCGCCTGCTCCGGCGTAAAATCCTTGAGGTTGACAAAGATATCGCCGGTAAAGACCAATCGGTGTGCCCGTTCGATAAACACCGTCTCGCCCGCGACGTGCCCGCCCATGCCTTCATACGCCTCAAAGTGCAGCCCTTCGCAATCCACGCAGCCGATGTATTCAATGGGCTGCTCCTGCTTTTCCTGCTTGCCGCCGATCACGCGCAGGTTGGAAAGCGCCGGCGGCTCGTACCCGGTCAGGATCTTGCTGATGCGCACATAGGGGCGGTGGATCGGGTTTTCCTCGCGGAAATTGTCCTTGCCCAGATGCTCCCTGCGGAAGTTTTCATAGCATTTGCGGCTGAGATACACCGTGCCGAATTCGCTCATCATGCCGCAATGATCCACATCCGCGTGGGTCAGCAGCGCATCGCGCGGGCGCGCGTCAAAGCCGGGCAGCACGTCGCGCAGCAGCGCCATCTGCTCATCGTGATAGCAGGGAAAGCCGCTGTCCACAAAGAGATAGCGCTCTCCGCAGCGAATCACGCACAGATTGCTGCCGCAAGGCGGTTCAAACAGATAGACCAGCGCCCCCTGCGCCGTTTTGTGCATGGACATGCGGGTCTGGAAATGTTCGCCTTTGTACTTGGCCATGCACTCCGCAAACCGGCCGATGTATTCAAAGGTCTTATAGGGCGAGCTGTTTTTCTCGTCCAGCATCTGCATGACCTCGTTGGCGTTGATGATGAGATCGTTTTTGCACTTTTCGGGCAGCTTCAGCCGCGCGGCGATGTCGTTTGCAAAGGAAAGATAAAACACCGTGTTGTCCAGGTTGCGCTCGGTGCGGTCGTAGCTGAGCACGCGCACCGGGCAGAGCGCGGCGGCCTTGCGCACAAAGCCGTCCAGCTGCTCCCCGTCCTCCACCAGCAGCCCCATCTTGAAGGCCTGCGTGCCGGAGCCGTTGGCCTGGGAGTTGATGTAGGAAATATTGAAGTTGTATTCATGAATCAGCTCCAACACGGGCTGCACCGCGCCGGGCCGATCGATCAGCTGAAACTCCATCAGCGCGATGCGCTTGTCGGAATAGCTGTCCTGCAAATAGCCGATGCTCTCCAACTGGCGCGTGGTTTCCTCGATCTGCCCGGGTTCACCCTCTACCTCGATAAAGAGCATATGGATATCGATGGATTTGTTGTAGCTGACGCGGGTGATGTTCACGCCCAGCGCCGAAATCTTCCGGCAGGCCAGCAAAAAGGCGCCGACGTGATCGTCCATGTGGGTGACATAAGTCTTTTTCATGCGGTTCCCTCCGCTTAAAATGCTGATTTCATTATAAAGAGCTGTAGGCGTATTTTCTACACACTGTGCGTAAAATCGCAGGCAAACATAAAAAGCCTTTCGCAGACCGTTTTATCTGCGAAAAGCCCTTTCTTGTCTATCGTTTATTCGATCACGATGCGGATGGGCGAGCACTTTCCGCTGTTGCATTTGCTCTCCGAAACGCTGCACGCGGCAACGCCCAGCGTCAAATCCATCAGCGCCTCGAGCGCGACCTTATCCCCCGCCTTGGATTTCGGCGCTTCTACCGAAAAGCTGCCGTCGGAATTGACCTTCGTATACATAAACAGGTTGACCGGCGTGATGATGGGGCGTTTTTCGCCCAAAGCACTGTTGATGTTGTCCAGGCAGTTGGGATGTCCTTCTCCGTTGCGGTAAAAAAAGTCGTACATCTCTTTGCGGCAGCAGGGATGCAGCAGATCGTGCTCGCCCACATCGTCGGAAAGAATCTTGAGCATCGGGCGGTAGAGATTGGTGTAGATCGTATCGCCCGGATGGAGCTTGATGGATTCATTGCAGTCCATCGTCACGCCGGTGGAGAGGAACTCCTCCGGGTTTTCAGCGGTTTCCGCGAAGAAATCCACCACCTGGCCGCCGTTTAAGTCGATCACGGTGATGGTTTCGCCCCGCTTGACCTCCATTTTCTTTCCTGAGCAGGCGGCAATCCAATACTCTCTCATCCGTTTTTCTTCCTTTGCTTTCAGTGTGCGATGCGGCAATCGGGATAGGTCTGCGTAGGGTGGGAAATGTGGATATGGCTGAATTTGAGCAGACCGTCCTCCTTCACCGCCATGCCGCTCATGCGGATGGGGAGCATGTGGCGGCTGCCGCGCTCGGACTCCATCAGCATCTTGGAGGACAGGGCGTTTATGGAATAGAGCATATCCTTGGTGTCGCCTCCGCGCAGCACCATGTCCTTGACGTCCATCATCGCGCGGCTGAGGAATTCGTCCTGGCCGATCTCCCAATCGACATAGCCGGTGATGAGGAAATCCATCGCCTCGCCGTAGTCATGCGCCACCAGGCTGTCAAAATCGAGCAGCAGCGTGCCCCACACCGTCCAGTCGTAACCGATCAGGCGCAGGATGCGGCCCGCGCCCACGCATTGCTCCGCGGGACTGGTGCCGTAATAGGCCGGTTCCTGCGCGACGAACACCTCGTCGATGAAGCTTTCCGCCATGGTCAGGTCACGGGCCGTATAGGCGTGCTGGAACTTTTCCAGCAGTGCGATCAGCTCTTCCATTCTTTCATTTCCCCGCTTTCCAGCAATTCTTTTCGGTATTTATCCATGGGCGTGGGCATCGGCAGGGCGGCAAGCTCCTGCGCGTCCACCCAGACGCAGCCCTCCGCCTCTCCGGCAAGCTCTGCGCGCAGCCCGTGCATCAGCCATATTTTGTGCGTAAAGACGTGCTTCACATCCACCGGCGGCAGCTCCTGCTTCACGCGCACGGGAAGCTTCCCGTGCGGAAATTCCCACAGACCTGCCAGCAGCCCGCTTTTCGGCCGCTTCCTAACCAGCGCGCGCCCGTCTTTCACGATGAGATAGACGTCGAACTCCTCCACCGCCTTGACGGGCTTTGGGTCCTTGACGGGATAATCCTCCGCCTCGTCTGCGGCAAAGGCTCCGCAGTGCGCCTGCACGGGGCAGTGCGCGCAGTCCGGGCTGCGCGGCGTACACACCGTTGCGCCCAACTCCATCAGCGCCTGATTATATTGGCCGGGATCGGCCTCTTCCGGCATGGCTTCCAGCACCGCGCGGGTGCAGGCTCTTTTGACCGAGGGTATTTTAATACTCTCGCCCACGCGCTCCATGCGCGTCCATACGCGCAAAACGTTGCCGTCCACGGCGGCCGCCCGCTGTGCAAAGGCGATGGACGCAACCGCCCCGGCGGTGTAATCCCCAAAGCCCTTCAGCTTTTTCAGCTCCTCCGCCGTTTGAGGAAAGCCGCCCCTTTTCACGATCTGCCCGGCCGCTGCCTGCATATTGCGCACACGGGAATAGTAGCCCAGCCCCTCCCAGAGCTTGAGCAGCTGTTCCTCCGGCGCATCCGCCAGCGCCCGCACATCCGGCAGCGCCTGCATAAAGCGCCGGTAATACGGAATCACCGCCTCGACGCGCGTCTGTTGGAGCATGATTTCCGATATCCATACGGCGTAAGGCTCGCGGCTCTTCCGCCAGGGCAGGTCGCGCCGGTTGGCCGCATACCACGGCAGCAGCCCCTCCGTCACCATATCGTAGCCACCGCCTGCGCGGAGATGCCCTCTCCGCGCCCCTCAAAGCCAAGGCGCTCGGTGGTAGTGGCCTTGACGTTGACCTGTGCTCCGGGCATCGCGTTTTCCAGATTGCGGCGCATCTCGTCCATATAGGGCATGAGCTTGGGTTTCTGCGCCACGATGGTGACGTCCGCATGAACGACAGCATATCCCGCATCCTTTACGCGCCGCAGCACGTCCGCCAGCAGCTTCATCGAATCCGCACCTTCAAAGGCAGGATCGTTGTCGGGATAAAGCCTGCCGATATCGCCCAGGCACGCCGCGCCCAGCAGCGCGTCCATCAGCGCATGCACCGCGACGTCCGCATCGCTGTGGCCGTCCAGCCCCTTTTCCCACAGGATTTCCTTTCCGCAGAGGATGAGCCTGCGGCCGGACACGAGCTTGTGCACATCGTAGCCAAAGCCGGTGCGCGGCAGTCTTTGCATAAACCTTCTCTCCCCGATGATGTCCTCCGCGCGGCGCAGATCCTCCGGCGTGGTGAGCTTGAAGTTGACCTCGCTGCTTTCCAGCAGATGAACGCTGTGCCCGGCATGTTCCATGACCGACGCATCGTCCGTCACGGAAACACCGTCCCGCGCGGCGGCTTCATAAGCTGCCTTCAGCTCGCCGGCGAAGAAGCACTGCGGCGTTTGCACCGCGCGCAGCTGCGACCGGTCGAGCGTGCGCACGACGCAGCCGTCTTTTTCCACCTTAACAGTATCGGTCACGGGCGTGCAGACCACAGCACTGCCGCAGTCCTCGGTCTGCCGGATGCAACGGGCGATCAGCTCCCGCGAGATCAGCGGGCGCGCGCCGTCGTGAACCAGCGCGATGCGCGCCTCTTTCGGCAGCGCATCCAGACCGTTTTTCACGGATTCCTGCCGGGTCGAGCCGCCGGGCGCGATGGCGCAGACCTTTTCAAGCCCGCACAGCGCCGCGCGCATCTGCTCCGTTTCGTCTGCGGAAGCGACCACCACCACGCCGTCGATTTCGTCCGCCTCGCAGAAGGCGCGCACAGCATGGCGGATCACCGGCTCTCCGCACAGGGGCAGCAGCACCTTGTTGACCGCCGCGCCCATGCGCACGCCGCGCCCCGCCGCGACCACCACGGCATAATTTCCCGTGCGCATTACGGAATCGCCCGGTAAAGGTCTGCCGCGCCGTTCTTGCCGACGTTGTCCTGCACGTTCAGAACCTCGTATTTGGTCACCTTTTCGCCGAAGCGAATCTCGATCACATCTCCCGCCTTGACCTCGTAGGAGGCGCGGGCGACCTTTCCGTTGACCATCACGCGGCCTGCGTCAGCCGCCTCGTTGGCAACCGTGCGTCGCTTGATGATGCGCGATACCTTCAAGTATTTATCCAGTCTCATGTTTTTCTCCTTTAAGAATGCGTCTTTACGCTTCGTCCCCGCCGACGCGGAGCGGCGCACCGGCAAAGCCCGCCATCTCCAGCACGCTTTGAATGCCGAGCTTTCCCTCGCAGAGCACCTGTCCTTCCTCGTGCGCGGGCAGCTCTTCTGCGGCGATCACCGCACCGGAGCTGAATTTGGGCAGTTCCTTTGCGATTTCATAGAGCGCTTCCGCCTGATACGAAAACCCGGGTATCAGGAACAGCACCTGGGTGCCCATCAGCTGCTCAAGGATCATGCGGATGTCAACGAAGCTCCCCAGCGCGCCCAGCAGCGCCTGACGCAGCGCCGCTTCGTCCATCCCAACGAGCTTATCGCGCTCAGGGAAGGCGATCAATCCCGCCGTTTCCGAGCCGAATTCCTCCCGCATGGTGTCCTGCCAGGCGGTCAGCATGGCGCGCAGCACGTCCGCAAGGCTGCCACCCTCGGGCTGCGCCAGCGCCGCGATGTTGTCCGGGTTGCGCTCCAATTCCCCGCAGACCGTTTCCAACTCCGCCGCGCCGCCCTGCACAAACGCCACGCCAAAGCGGCTGATTGTCTGCTGGGCGGTCAACTCGTTCTGCGGCAGGCTGCGGAAGGTCATTTCCGCCTCCTGCGCCCAATCCGCGCCATCAATCTTCGCCGTCAGGCGCACCGCTGCGGATTCTTCCCCGCAGGGCAGCGCCGCCTGCACGCGGCCGTCCACCGCGCCCAGCGCAAGCGCCTGACCGCCGATGCAGAGGCAGACTTCTTCCGCCTGGCCGCTGATCTCCACGCAGGCATAGCGTTCGTCCGCACAGCGCACCGCGCCCAGCGGGCGCAGCGCAAGCGCCGGAGCGCTGACCTTTTCAAGCAGCTTTTCCACCAGCGGCAGCATCCATTCCACCGCCGCGCGGGACGGCGCATCGAGAATCTGCCGCTGAACGGCTTCCGCCTGCACACGCAGCGCATCGTCCTGCGTATCCTGCTCCTGCGCGTCCAACAACGCCTTCCACGCGGCGTTCTTCTGTGCAAGCCCCAGCGCAGCCAGCGTTTCCGCATTGCCGGGCAGGGCGGCATAATCCGTATTTTTGCGCTCCTGCTCAATCAAGGTGCGCCAGGCTTCCTTCATCGCGGCGGCAGTTTCGGGCACCACGCCGAAGCGGCTTAAAATTTCGCCGCGCAGCGTCACCATCTCGCTGCTGCCCGCAATGATGCTGCTCAGGCGGTTCAGCGCGCCGTCGGACATGGCAAACAGCGCCGTCAGCGCATCGAACATCTCTTTTCCGTCATAGACCGCCGTGCGCAGCAGGCCGTCCAGCTGCACATCGTCCCCTTCGCGCACAAACGCGCGCAGGTAGCGCAGCATCGCATCGTCGCGTTTTTCGCGGCGAACGTCGCTCAGCGCCACGTTTTCAAGCAACAGGTCGCGCCGGACGCTTTCGTCCCCGCAGCGCTCCGCGGCGCGCAGCAGACGGCCCGGCATCTCGTCCCAACCACAGCCCCAGGCGCGCATCAAAAGCGCACAATAGGCGTTGGGCTCCGGCGCCTCGCGCTTGAGAGCGGGCTGGGATTCCGACTGCTTTTTCGACTGCGCTGCCGGGGCAGGCTCCGCTTCCCCTTCCTCGTCCCCATCGTCCTGCCCTTCGGGCTTCCAGCTCACGCGGCCCGCGGCGGTTTTGCCGGTGGGCAGGTGCTTGACGGAGAAGGTGACTTCCTTATCTGCCACCACATGCGGCGGGTTATCGTGCAAAAAGCGCAGCAAGCTCAGCTGCATGACGTCGTTGGCGCGGAAATAATAGCGATCGCCCTCCATGTCCTGCAAGCGCCCGAAGGATTTATCGGGATTATAGAACATCACCATGCCGTTTCGGACTTTCTCTTCCATCTCGGTGCCGTCCACAAAATTGACGCGCGCGTTGGGGTTGACATCCTCATCGGCGCTGACGCGCACGCGGACAGAAAAATCGGGCTTTTCCAGCTCATCCGGGGTTTCCATTTCTTCCGGCAGGCGCAGATGCGAGCGCGCGCCGTTCTTTTCCATCGTAAAGGCGATGCGGATGCCGCAGGTATTGGGCGCTTCCAACAACGCTTTCCACAAATTGGCGCTGGCGATGCTTTCCCGGCGGAAGATGAATTTCTCCTCACCCTCCTGCGCGCGGCCGTAGCCGTTGAGTTTATCATAATGGACAATTTCGCCCAGACCGTACTTTTTATTTTCCTCTTCCGGCTTAGGCTCTGCCGGAATCACAGTTTCTTCGGGAATCGCCGCCTCTTCCTTGATCTCGGGTGCAGCTGCTTCCTCTTTGTTCTCTGTCTTTACCGCAGGAAGTGCGACGCCGCCCGGCACAAAACGGGTCGGGATGCAGGTCGCCATTCCCATAAAGGCCACAGGTCTTTCAAAGCAGCCGTCATCCAGCAAAATGCCGTCCTCCGCAAACGCCGTGATCCTGCCGCGAAGCTCGCGCCCGCCGATCAGCGTCACGTCCACCTGTTCTCCCAGGCTCACTTTTGTGCGCAGCGTCTTTTCCAAAATGCCCATTTTCCAGCCTCCTTTTGCTCTCTTCCGAGCGTTAAAAAAGGGAACATATTCTTATACCACCATTATAACATACGGCTCTGATTTGTTAAAGTTCTTTCCCGCACTGCAAAACGCAAACAAAAAAGAGAGGGTGTTCAAACCCTCCCTTTGGGGGAACCGCGCTTATCTTGCGACGCCCGCAGCGTTGTAGGCGGCGGCAACGGCGTTGATGTCGTTTACATGCTTATAGAGTGCGATGAACGGACCCACGCCGCACAGCAGGGAACCGACCAGCGCCCAAATGAGATAGGTCGAGCCGGTGCATTTGGTCTCCACGCCGTAGCGCTTGCCCGCGTCGTAGATGCGCTCCACAACGCCGTAAATCCAGACCAGCTGGAAGACGCCCGCCGTGATCAGGCCGAGCAGCCAGGCGATCCAGAAGCTCTGCGTGGTCTTTCCGTCGGCTGCGCACATCTTGTTGACATCCTCGCCGACGCCGGCCCAGTAAAACAGGGGGTAGATGCCGAAGGTGACCAAGCTGAGCAGAATGAGCACCCACATGTTGCGGTTGGTCTTAACCATGATAATGTCCTCCTCAAATTGAAGAAATAGGGAATCCTTTTACACAGGATACTCCCCGAAGGGCATTCTGTCAATTCTTGTAGGAAAATAGTTTTTCCTGACATTTTAGGAGCAATTCGCGATCTGCCGGACAGAGCTCTTCAAGTTGGAATTCCTCTCCGTGCAGCCAGCGCAGAGCGGTATGTTCGGTCAGCTCCGGCTCTCCCTGCATAATTTCCGCGCGGACCAGCGTCAGCTCGATCGTTCGGTTTGGATAAGCGTAGACGACGCTACCCAGCACCTCCGTGCAGCGGATGCGCAGGTTCAGCTCCTCCCTGATCTCCCTTTCCAGACAGGCGCAGGCGTCCTCGCCCGGCTCCCGCTTGCCTCCCGGAAATTCCCAAAGCCCCGCGCAGTCCCCATATCCTCTTTGACAGAGCAGCACGCGGCCGTCGCTGCGAAAAATTGCCCCTGCCGAAACTTGCAGCATATTTTTCTCCTTCCGATGCAAAAAGGCAGCCCACGGCGGGGCCGCCTTTTTACTTGCTTATTTCCATTCTTCCGCAAGGACGGCGTACTGATAGGTATCCTTCCACAGCGGATTTCCGTTTTCGTCGCGGAAAAAGAACACGTTTTTCTTCCACTCGCTCTCGCGGCGCATCCCCAGCCGCTCCATCAGCTTCCAGGAGGCGGGATTGCGCGGGTCGCACTCGGCGATGATGCGGTGCGCGCTCTGCTGCCGGAAGGCCCAATCCATCGCAGCGTGCGCCGCTTCGGTCGCGTAACCGTGATGCTGGAAGGTGCGGTTGAATACCCACCCGACTTCCCAGGTGTAGTCGTTCTGCTTAGCCAGATAGACGTTGCCGATCACCTTATCCCCCAGCATGACGGCGATAAAAGCGGGGTTTTTTGAGCGGTTTTCGGCTTCCTGACCGCAGGATTCAAGGGTATAGGGCCGATACGGCTCGAACCGCACGACCTCCGGATCGGAAAGATATTCATAGAGATCCTGCGCGTCACCCTTTTGAAAAGGGCGCAGGGTCAGCCGCTTCGTGCGGATTTCCGGCAGAAAAGGCTGTGACATCTTACAGCTTCACCCTCTCGCCGGCGTTGTCCGCAGACTTCATCTCCGCGTGCGCGATGCGGATGGTTTCCATCGTGGAGGCGGTGGTGCAGCGCTCGGGCTGACGGCCGTTCTTGAGGCAGTCCACGAAATAGAGGATCTCGCGGTAGTAGCCGTCGTCGGGCTCGAGTTCGGGCACAACCTTATCGCTGCCGACAGGATAGAGGGTCAGCTTGCCGTCGCGGGTGAGCTCCGCGCAGCCTTTTTCAAAGTTGACGCGGAAGATCATCTCAAAGCCGCGCGCGCCGTTGATGGTCCAGTCGTCCATGGCGTTGATGACCTTGCCGTCGGGATAATAGTAGTTGGTGGAAACCGCGTCGTAACCGCTGCCGGGAATGACGTTCAGGGCACTGGTGGAGACGGAATCCGGCGTGCCGAAGAGCCAGTTGATGGTATCGACATCGTGGATATGCTGATCGAGCAGCACGCCGCCGCTCTTGTCCTTCTTGCGCAGCCAATCCTCAAAGGACCACTTGGGCGTATCGCCGCCGCGGAAGAACATGCCGCTGACCACGCGGCCCCATTCGCCGGAATCGACGATGCGCTTAAGTTCTTCATACGCGGGCCAGAAGCGCAGGCACTGGGCGACCATCAGGGTCTTGCCGCTGCGCAGAGAGGCCTGAATCATGCTCTCGCACTGCTGCACGTTCATCGCCATCGGCTTTTCGGACAGCACATGGAAGCCGTGTTCCAGCGCGGCGACCGCCATTTCGGCGTGCAGGTAAGTGGGCACGGCGAAATCGACATAATCCATCTCTTCGCTGTCGAGCATCTTCTTAAAGCTGGTATACTTGTTGTAATCCGCCTGGAAGCTCTCATGCTTGATCTCGATGTTCAGATCGTTGTTTTCCTTGCGCTCCAGCTGTTCGGGACGCACATCGCAAATGGCGACGAGCTTGATGTCCTTGCCCTCGCGCATCAGGCGGAGATAATTGGCCAGATGGCCGCTGCCCATGGCGCCAACGCCGACAAGACCGACACGAATCATGTTCTTTTCCTCCTACAATTCTGTTTTTTATTCCTGAATTCTGCCCAGAATCACGTCCAGTGCGCGGGAGGTGCGGTATGCCTGCTCCAGCGGATAGACGGGGTAGGGCGTCATTTCCGCGGTGATGGGGCCTTCGTAGCCGATGGCCTTGCAGGCCTTGACGACCTCGGGGAAATTCACATCGCCCTCCATAAGGTCGCAGAAGCCGTTGATGTTGCCGACGCTGCGCTTGAAGTCCTTGACGTGCATCCGGGCGATGCGGCTGCCCAGCGCGTGAATCCAGTGCTCAGACTCGCCGAAGAGCAGCACGTTGCCGATGTCAAAATAGGCCTTGACGCGCGGAGAATCTACTTCGTCGATAAAGCGTGCCATTTCCAGGGGCGAGATCAGGAAATTGTTCCAGACGTTTTCCAGCGCGATGGTGACGCCCTTTTCCTCGGCGTACGGCGCCAGTGCACGGATCGCCTCCTGCGCCCGCTCGTAGGCGTCGGCATAGCTGACGTTGTCGTCGCCGCCCCAGAAGCCGCGTCCCACCGCGCCCGGCACGACGAGAATTGCGTCCACGCCCAGCGCCACGGCGCAGTCGATCTGCGCGCGGACGATGCCGCGGGCCTTTTCCCGCACCGCGGGATCGGAAGCCGTCAAGGAGTAGGTCCAGTAAAGGCCGGAAGCCAGCGAGGTCAGGATCATGCCCTCCTGCTCCGCCAGGGCGCGCAGTTCCTTTGCGCCCGCCTCAAAGCCGTCCAGGGAGAGTGCGCCGTGCTCGTCAAACGCAGGCTCGAAACCCTCGAACCCCGCGCGCTTGGCCGCCAGCAGGCACGCCTTCGCCGTCATGTCCGCCGGAAAAGACCACTGATTGATCGACTTAATCATCGGTAGATCCTCCTTTTTGTTGCCCGTGTTTTACGGGATATAGAAGCGGGTGCAGGGCACCTCGCCGTTCATCAGCTGGGAAATGCGGAACCGGGCGTGGCCGATGACCACGGTGGTGCCGCGCTTGGCGCAGGGCAGAATGTATTCCAGCTTGGCCTTTGCGCCGTTGGCTCCCGCGCGGGACGCGCCCACGCAGTTTTTCTGAAGCTCGCGGATCTTGCGCTCCATCTCTTCGCCGTCCTTGGCGCAGACCTCGCGCACAAGAGTGGATGGATCCTTAGGGTCGGCGTAGATGCCGTCGGCAGAGGTCAGGATCAGCAGGTTCTGCGCCTCAACCAGCCCCGCGATGACCGCGGCAGTCTCATCGTTATCGACGCACTCGACCACGTCCTGCGCCTTGTCGCGCAGCTGCATCAGCTCCATCTTGCGGTGCTCTTCGCAGGAGACGGTGTCATTATAATTCACGATCGGCACAGCGCCCTGCTCCGGGCAGCGCAGCAGCATATCGCGGATGAACTCGCGCGTGGCGCGGGAGTTGAAGTGCGTGTGCTCCACCAGCAGCTGGCGCACGGAAATATTGGCCGGAATGAACCGGCGGTAATTCTCCATCAGGATCGCCTGCCCCTGCGCGGAATAATCGGTCTTGACCTCGTCGGGGTTGCCGGTAAGCTCATGGCCGGTGCGCTTGATGTAATCCAGACGGCCGATTTCCACCGCGCCGGAGGATACCCAGATCATGCCCGGGCGAAGCTCCGCGCCCAGGCGGGAGAAAATGTTGTAATCGATGTCTTTTTCTTCGCGGCGGATCAGCGCCATGGAGCCGATTTTGCCCACCAGTTCGATCGGACTTGCCATTGTTTTGAAACGTCTCCTTTTATCTACCGGTATCGTCGGAATTCTCTTTTTCGTCTTTCAGGGATCTATACAGGATGCAGCGCATCTTGCCGCCGTACATGGGACGGGTATCGAAGATGCGGTAGCCCGCGCCCAGCACGCCGCGAAGGCTCGCCTGATTGTCAGGATGAACGGTCGAAGCGATATAATCATAGCCGTCGGCCGCCGCGTGCGCGGTCATCTTTTTGACCATGCGGGAGTGCATTCCCTGCCCGCGCAGGCGCGGGTCGAGCAGAGCCAACTCCATGTGCGCGGTGCTGCCCTCCGGCAAGCCGATGATGTCGCCCAGGCAGTGTGCACCCTTGGGCGGATAATACAGCACCCACGCGCCCAGCATCTTTCCATCTTCAAACACACCCTCGCCGTAGCCGCAGCCGGAGAGGATCTCGTCAAACTGCTGCTGGTCGGTATCGGCCAGCCATTCGGAATGCACCATTCCGTCGTGCAGACGGGTTTGCAGCGCCAGCAGCGCATCCACATCCGACGGAATGAGTTTGCGTATTTCCATGCGTCATTCCTCCCGTCCTGCGCTGCGCAGATCGCGGTTTTTCAGGATGATCGCACCGAAAATCACCACGGAGATCAGGCAAATAGCCGCCGAGAAATAAAACGGCATGCGCAAGTCGGTCATCCCGACCAGCTGTCCCGAAATCCAAGACCCGACAGCTCTGGCCACGCCCAGAGCGATGACGTTGAAGAGCATCTGACCGGAGGCCTTGAGATCATCCGGTACGGTGAGGTTGATATACTTGGCCATGGCGAACATCATCACGATGGTATCCCAGCCGTGCAGCAGCTGCGCAACCGCCGCAAGACCTGCGCTCTGGCTCATGCCGGTGAACAGCATGCGCAGCGACGCAGCCACGGTGGAGAGAATCAACAGTCCGCCCACGCCGATCTTTCTGAAGATGCGGTCGCCCATCAAAAGGAACGGAATCTCTGCCACAGCAGAGAGGAAATATGCCACGCCGATCAGGCCGGAACTCGCGCCCATGCCCTCCATGTAGAGAGAAAAATAGGTGTTGAAGTGCGCGCAGCCAATGTTCTGCGCGATGCAAAAAAGCGTCATGAGCATCAGCGGCTTGTTTTTAAGCAGGCGCATCATCGAAACCTTTTCGCGCTTGCCATGCTGATGCCCCTCCACCTTCGGCAGGAAGAAAGAGGCGATCAGTCCCATCCCCAGGAACAGCGCTGCGAAGAAAGGCGCAAGCCCATAATTATTCGCCATCACAAAGCCGATCACCGGTGCCGTGACGGCATAAGCCACCGTGCCGCTCATGCGCACCGGTCCAAAGCGGAAACGGCCTTTTTCCAGCGTTTCCAGCGCCATGGCCGTGAGCAGAGGCGAAATGCTGTCGTGAAAGAACGCATAGGCGCACACCACAGCCATCGCCGACCAGACGGCATTGACAAACCCGGCAGCCACCAGCACTAAGGCAGAAATGCCCGTCAGCCAAGTCAGCAGCGTGTTTTTCCATTTCATGCGGTCTCCTGCCGCCCCCCAGATGGGCTGCGCCAGCAGCGCCGCAATAGGCGAGATCGCCATGATCGTTCCAATGGCGCTCTGCTCGATGCCCCTGCCCACCAGAAAGTTGCCGTAATAATTCTGGTATATCGCATCCGTCATGTAGACCAGAGCAAAAAAAGGCAAAATGGACCACGGATAGGAGCTATTCTTTTTGATTTCAGTCATCTGCGCGCATTGCCCCCGTGTCGACCAGCGCGTTGTGCAGCTTCAGGCCGTTCAAGTCCTTAAAGGCGACGCCCTTCTTTTTGCGCTCTGCGGCGGCAAGACCGGCTGCCTGCCCCATGGCGGCGCAGGCGGGCATCACGCGCAGCGACGAGAGCGCGACATGATCGCAGGAAACGGTTCTGCCCGCGACCAGCAGATTGGTGATGTGCTTGGGCACAAGGCAGCGGAAGGGAATTTCGTAATAGCCGCCCTCGGGCAGATAGCGGCGCTCGGTGCCGGAGCCCGCGGGGTTATGGATGTCGATCATGTAGGCAAAGCGGCAGATTGCGTCGGCAAAACGCGCCTGATTCATCACGTCCTCGCCGGTGAGCACATATTCGCCCACGATGCGGCGGGATTCTCTTGCGCCGGTCTGCGCGGCCGTGACCTGAAGATAGGCGTTTTCAAAGCCGGGAACATGATTTTTGAGGAAGGAAACCATCTCCCAGACCTGTTCCCTTGCGGTGATTTCCGCATCGGTCAGGGACCAGGCGCTGGTCGCATCGTGCAGGATGACGCGGGTGGTGTTGAAATGCACCACGTCGGGCTGAAGCACGTCGAAGTGCAGCACGTCCTCGCGCGGGTTGGTGATCTCGCCGCGCGCCTTCGCCTCGTCGTAAAGCTCGTTGATGCGCTCATCGGAGGGCATTTTTGCGCGGTCCACGCCGCCCATGCGGAAGCACAGGGTCATGGGCTGGCACTGGCCGTCCTCGTCGCGGCCCTTCTTCCACGGGCAGCCGCACAGGTGCGCCACGTCCGCATCGCCCGTGCAGTCGATGAAGGAATCCGCCGCCATGAACTCGATGCCGCTCTTGTTGGCCACGCGCACGGCCACCATGCGGTCGCCCTTGACGTGTACCTGCTCGATGACGGTGTGCAGCAGCAGCTCCACGCCCGCCTTCAGGCACATGCGCTGGAGCACGATCTTCATGCATTCGGCATCGAAATTGCAGCGGTTTTCCGCCAGACCGCCCATCTTTTCCAACTCGTGCAGGATTTCTTCAAAAATGCCGAAGACGAGCTGGCCGCCCTCTTCCGGCGGAACGCCCTGCTTCCAGTAGGGCATAAAGGGGTTGATCAGGCCGTTGGTGGCCAGTCCCCCCAGAAATCCGTATCTTTCGATCAGCAGCACGCTGCCCGCGCCGGAGCGCTTGGCCTGAATGGCTGCCGCCACGCCGGTCAGCCCGCCGCCGCAGACCACGACGTCATATTTTCTCATGTGTTGTTCCTCCCCCGGATTGATCTATATCGGAACAGAATGAATGCTCTGTTCTATTATCCAGTATAACATTTTTTCCGGGATTTACAATGGAGCGCCGAAGATTTCGTTTTAAGCACAAAAGCTACGGAAAAGCGGACTTTTGTGTAAAAAAGCTTTGACGAATTTTAACATTTGGTTTATCATAGATGTTAGACCTATCTACAATCCAAGCCGGTCCCGAAAGAAATAAACGGCCGGTGATACAGGAGGTAAACGGTTTCATGGAAGTGCTCAAACGCATCGCCCGAATGTGCCGTCCCCACGCCAAATTTGCCCTGATCGGCTTTGTCGCGCTGCTGGCTGCCAACGCCACCCGCCTGATTTTGCCGCTGATTTCGGGCTGGATGGTAGACGACGTCATCAAGGGCGGACAGATGGGAAAGCTGATGCCGCTGTGCGGCGCGATATTGGTTCTTACCGTGCTGCGCGCGGTGAGCAACTATATCCGCGGCGTGTCGTTTGAAAAGCTGTCGCAGAACTTCTGCTTCGATCTGCGCACGGGGCTTTACCGGCACCTGAGCGAGATGAGCTACCACTTTTACGACACCAACTACATTGGCGAGATCATGTCCCGCATGACGGGCGATATCGAAGGCCTGCGCAACCTGCTGGCCGGCGGCGTCGTGCAGATCTGCGAAAACTCGATCTGGTTTTTCGGCTCGCTGATCTTCCTGTTTTTCATCAACTGGAAGCTGGCGCTGGTCATGGTGTGCATCGCGCCCATCGTGGCTTTTATCGCCATCCGCTTCCGCAAAAAGATCCACAAGGCGTTCAAGGATGTCCGTGAGCAGAACGCGGTGCTTTCGACCAAGACGCAGGAAAATATCTCCGGCGTGCGCGTGGTCAAGGCGTTTGCGCAGGAGGAGCACGAAAAAGAAGCCTTCTCCGTCGAGAACCGCAAGCAGCTCTCCCTGTTGCTGCGCACGACCTACATCTGGTCGGACTATGTGCCGGTGCTGGACTTCCTGGGCAGCTTCTGCACGCCGCTGCTGCTGGGCATCGGCGGCGCGATGGTCATCCGCGGGACGCTGACGCTGGGCGCGCTGGTTTCGTTCACCGGCTACATCTGGATGATCACCGGCCCCATGCGGATGCTTGGCAACCTCATCAATATGCTGACGCAGGCCACGACCTCCGCCGAAAAGCTCTTCTATTATCAGGACCTCGGCGCCGGCATCAAGGATAAAGAAAAGACGATCTTCCCGCAGCCCTTCCGCGGCCATGTGAAATTCGACCATGTGACCTTCGGCTACGGGGACGAGACAGTGCTCAATGACGTAACCATCGACGTGCCCGCGGGCAGCACCTGCGCGGTGATGGGCGCGACGGGCACGGGCAAGACCAGCGTGGTCAACCTGCTCGGGCGCTTTTACGAATGCCGCAAAGGCGCGGTGACGATCGACGGCGCGGACGTGAAGGACATGCCGCTCAAGTCCCTGCGCGACCGCATCGGCTACGTCATGCAGGAGACCTTCCTCTTCTCCGAATCCATCGAGAACAACATCCGCTTCGGCCGCCCCGAAGCACCGATGGATCAGGTGGTTGCGGCCGCAAAAGCTGCCGAAGCCGACGAATTCATCCGGCAGATGCCGCAGGGCTACGACACCATCGTGGGCGAACGCGGCCTGGGCCTTTCCGGCGGACAGAAGCAGCGCATCGCCATCGCGCGCGCTCTGCTCTACGACCCCGCGATCCTGGTGCTGGACGATTCGACCTCCGCTGTGGACATGGAAACCGAGCATGAAATCCAGAGGCACCTGAAAACCGTGATGAAAGACCGCACGACCTTCATCATCGCGCACCGCATCTCCTCAGTCAAAAACGCCGATCAGATCCTGGTGTTGGACAAGAGCGGCCGCATCGCTGAACGCGGCACCCATGACGAGCTGCTCGCCAAGCGCGGCCTGTACTACGATATGTATCAGGATCAATACCGCGATTTTGAGAGCATCACATCCCGACCGGGATTCAAAATCACGTCTGCTCCCAAGGAGGTGGTCTAAATGCCGAGACTGCGCGTCATCGACGACGAGGCCATTGAGCGCCCGTTTAACAAAGAGCAGTTCAAGCGCCTGCTGACCTTCCTAAAGCCCTATAAGGGGCGCATCGCCTTTGCGCTGTGCCTGATGGTGATTTCGGCGATATGCTCACTGGCGCTGCCGATGCTGATGTCCAAGGCGATCGACCAGATCGACGCGGGCAACGCCCACAATTTCCCCTTCTTCCTGATTGCGATGGTAATCTGTGCGGCGGTGGGCTCGATCTGCGTGCGCTACCGTGCGCGCATCATGGATACCGCGGGGCGCAGCGCCATTGCGGATATGCGTCAGACGCTGTTTGACCACATTCAGGATCTTTCCTTCAACTTCTTCGATTCCCGCAGTGCGGGCAAGATCATGGTGCGCGTCATCAACGACGTCAATTCCCTAAACGATCTGTTCACCAACGGCATCGTCAACGTGTTCATCGACTGCGTAACGCTGGTGCTGCTGCTGACGCTGATGCTGGTGGTCAACTGGAAGCTGACGCTGATTTCGATGTCCATCCTCCCCTTTCTGCTGTTGATTCTCTTTGGCTTAAAGCGCAAAATGCGCCGCAACTGGCAAGTTGTGCGCAACAAGATCTCCAACATGAACGGCTATCTCCACGAGAGCCTTTCCGGCATGCGCGTGACCGAGGCCTTCACCCGCGAGGACGTCAACTGCGAGATCTTTGAGGACACCAACGACGACATCCGCCACAGCTGGATCCGCGCCATCAAGCTCAACAACCTGTTCTGGCCGAGCCTGGATACGGTATCGGCCATCGGCACGGTGCTGGTCTACATCTTCGGCGTGGCGATGCTGGGGCCGAACGTGGCCGCAGGCGAGATCACGGTGGGCACGCTGCTGCTGATTCTGTGGTACCTGGGCCGCTTCTGGGAGCCGCTGAACAACCTTGCCAACTTCTACAACAACGTGCTGGTGGCGATGGCCTCCACCGAGCGCATCTTTGAAATCCTCGATACGCCCATCCAGATCGACTCCAAGAAGGGTGCGCCCGACCTGCCGCCCATCGAGGGGCATGTGGACTTTGACAATGTGACCTTCTCCTATGACCCGGAAAAGGTGATCCTCAAGGACGTCACCTTCCACGTCGATCCCGGTCAAACCATCGCGCTGGTCGGCCCGACGGGCGCGGGCAAATCCACAGTGGTCAACCTGATCTCCCGCTTCTACGATGTGGACAGCGGCGCGGTGAAGATTGACGGTCACGACGTGCGCGACGTAAACCTGCACTCCCTGCGCAAGCAGATGTCGGTCATGATGCAGGACAGCTTCATCTTCTCCGGCACGATCATGGACAACATCCGCTACGGCAAGCTGGACGCGACGGAAGAAGAGGTCATCGCCGCAGCCAAAGCGGTGCACATCCACGACACCATCCTGGCGATGGAAAAGGGCTATTACACCGAGGTCAACGAGCGCGGCAGCCGCCTTTCCACCGGGCAGAAGCAGCTGATCTCCTTCGCCCGCGCGCTGCTGAATGACCCGAAGATCCTGATTCTGGATGAAGCGACTTCCTCCATCGACACCCATACCGAGATCCTGATCCAGAAGGCGCTGGAGACGCTGCTCAAGGGCCGCACCTCCTTCGTCATCGCGCACCGCCTTTCCACCATCCGCAAGGCGGACTGCATCATGGTCGTGCAGGACGGCCGCATCGCCGAGCGCGGCACCCACAACGAGCTGATCGCCCTGGGCGGCCATTACGCCGAGCTGTGCAATGCGCAGTACCGCTTCCTTCAGGAAAACTGATTTCGCGCGTTTCTTCCGGCAGTCCTCAAAAGAGGGCTGCCTTTTCTTCTTGACATTTTATTTTACATATATTAAAATTCAAGGCAAATAAAGGTGTTGTAATGAATTTCTGTCCATGGAACAGAAAAAGAATACGCTGTCTGATCAACAGCCCCCCTCTTATCTATCAAAAAGGTGTGAACTCAATGTCTAAGCGATGGTTCTGTTTTCTTCTCACTCTCCTTCTCGTAGTTCTTCCCCTTGCAAAAGTCAGTGCATCCTCTGTCTCTTCTCCCCAAATTCTCTACTCTGTAAATTATACTCCCTATACGGAACAAGAGCTTCTGGATAAAGCTCATGCAAATGTCGACGAACGTTCCGAAAGCCTGAAGCAGATTGTATCCATGATTCCCAGAGCGGAAGTATCCGGTGATTCTGTCGCTTTCGCACGGAACGCCTCTTCTCCCGAATATGCAACCCAACTTCTCAGCCGGAAAGTCTTTGACAACGGCACGACAGAGGAAACCTATGCGACAACCGCCGTCTTTACTGCCAGAACCAATACGGGTTCCGGTTCAACCTCCGACAATCAATCCTTCACCTCCTATACTCTCTATGCAACTATTTACTATTCCTATCGTTATGATGATCTTGGAGTTGATGTCAGTTTCAAGCTCACCAGCACGAAACATCGTGTATCCTACGGTTCGGACACAAGAACTCCCTATAAAATGGTTATGAACAACATGATGCAGCATAGCGCATCCGGCGTTCCCGAGTTTGAACGAACCGGGACCCAATATTCTCCGGTTTCATTAAGGTACTACACATTATCTGCCCCTAGCGGTGCAGACTACCGTCCCATGGTTTCCTGCACCTTGGCAGCCGGAACCTATCTTTACACAAGCAGCAGTACGACCGATCCGCTTGCTCTCGATTTTTACGTTGACTGTCGAGATCTTCGCTAAATGAATGCGCAGGGGAGCATTCTAACCGGATGCCCCCCATTTGATTGGAAAGGAGTGTGTCATGATGAGAAGAAAAATCCTGTTTGCTCTGGGTGTGGTTGTGCTGATCATTACGCTGTTCGGGCTGTGCGGCATGCTGCGGGCGGGGATGATGCTGCCGGGTGACAACGGCAAAACGAGCTTCGGCATTTATCCCGCAGTGCCCTATCCCGTGGTGGGGCTGCTGCTGGCCTTCGGGCTGTTCGCGCTGGGCGCAGTGAAAAAAGGCGTTCATCCGCTGACGGTGCTGCCCGCGTTTGCGGCGAGCGCACTGTGGCTCTGCCTTTCTGGCACGCCGGTGTTTTCTGTGACCTACAAGCTGACCGATCCGCAGATACTGCCCTCCGCACTGATGCTGCTGGGGCTGACCGGCTCCCTGTGCGCGCTGGGGCTGTTTGCTGAAAAGACCGCGCCGTTTGATCTCAAACAGATGCTGATCTTGTTGGCAATCGTGCCGGTGCTTTGGGCGCTGAGCCGCGCAGAAGCCTGGGCGAATGAAATGCGCCAGCTCTCCCAGCCCTCCATGCTGAATTTGCGACAGCCGGGCGCGCAGACGATCCCCCGCCTGTACACCGCTCTGGAAGCGCTCCTTCTGCTTCTCTCGGGTGCGGCCTTGCTGCCGCTGATCGAGCGCGGGCGCAAAGCGGCAGGCGTCGCGCTGCTGAGCATCGGCATCGTGAGCGGTGTCTGGTTCCTGCTCTGTCAGTTCTCTACGCCGTTCATCGCCTGGGCAAGCGCCGCTGTGCCGCGGCTGCTCGCCTCGCATTCCGACGTGCGGGTTCTCTCCTTCACGGCCGCGCTGCTCTTTTCCGGCGGCAAATGCCTGCTGACGCCCCGCAAAGCGTAAAGCTTTCCCCTTCCCTTTTTCTGAAGTGACCCCAAAAAGTTAGACAATATTCTGAAGCAAAAATTGTTCAAGCAGC
>CAJJNQ010000035.1 GCA_905193155.1 uncultured Christensenella sp. | reverse complement strand
CGGAGCATCCGCTCCGATGCTGTCCGGCATGGACTTGCCCGCGTCGATCATCGGCAGATACCAGTCGGCATAAAGATAGGGGCGCGCTTGCTCCTCCATATCATCCCAATAGCTGCCCCACGGGCGCAGGTAGATGTCATAGTGGAATTCATCGTCGCCGTTTTCATAGTCGCCGTCGATCCAGATCGTGTCGTCATAGTCCAAAAGACCGGGATCAACGATCCAGTCCGCGTGTTCCAGCGCCACGTCCGTAAACCAGCCGCCTTCGGACATCATCGTGCCGTGTTCTCCGGTTCCGGCTTCGCTCAGGCTGACGGACGCCGAGGCCATGGGCTCGGCTTTCGTGTAGTCCTCATCCCAAAGCGTGACGGTGCCCAGATGATCCGCGCCAACGTCAATGACGCCGCAGACGTCCCACCATTTGCCCTCCATGCTCTCATAATAACCCGAGCAGCCGGTCATCTTCCACCAGCCGTACCACTCGCCGTTCCACCAGTCAAGCAGCGCGTCGCCGCTCGAGGCAGGCGTTGTGGTCAGCTCGCCGCCAGCCGCAGCGGCGCCTGCCGCCTCCACGCGGCTGAGTTCAGAGGGCTCAACGGTGATCTTTCCGTTTTTCTTGCCAAATATTTGCTCGAAACTCACCTCAACCTTGTTGGTCGCATCGTTGAGTACAAAGGCAGTTTGAATCTCAAGCGTTGCACCCGGCTCAACGGCCTCAAACTGGTTGTCGGCGGTTGACGCATAGGTGTTGTAATCGGTATAGACCGTAGCAACCTCCAGTTCCGCGCCGTTCTGCAAGGCCGTCTCGGAGACCGACCAGAGGTACGAAGCGCTTTCCTTGCTGTTGTTTGTGAAGTCCAGCTTCAGAACGATCGCGTCGTTTCCGTCGGAATCTTCCATAATGCACGCGCCCTTGTAGTGAAGCTCATACTCTCCGAGCTTGATCAAATCGGGATTTTTATCCTTGCCGCAGGCGGTGAGGCTGAACAGCATCAGCCCTGCGAGCAGCAGGCAGAGGATCTTGGTCTTGGTCAGTTTCATAATTTCCTCCTAAAGCAGACAGCGGCTCTCAAGGATGTTTTTTGCCGGGAAAGGAGACGCAATCCCGGCAAAAAACAGAGGAGCCTGCCGCTGATTTCCGTGACTTATTTTTTCTTAATGCAGTTGCCGTTCTTGTCGGTGAACTTCCCGCAGAGGATCATGATGAAGTCCACGAGATAGCCGATGCCGAACAGACCGCACGTGAGCATATAGAGAACGCCCGTACCCGTCTTTCCGACATAGAAGCGGTGAATACCGAGGCCACCGAGGAAGAAGCAAAGCAGGAGCGTCGTCATCCAGTCCTTGGACGGCTCCGCGCCGGCGGGAACGGCAGGCGCGACATAATCCTCCACTTCCTCGCCGTTGAGGATTTTCTTCACGGTCTCAGTCACGGCGTCGATATAGCCGCCGCGCTCCTGGGCAAGTCCGACCGTCGCACCCTTGACGCCCTTGCGCAGCACGCTGTTTTTATCAACGCGCATACCGCCGACCGTCGTCTTGTTCTCGGTAATGACCGGCTGAATGCGGACATGCGTGCCGTCCTTGAGATAAAGCCAGAGTCCAACGTCCAGGTTCGGCTCTTTCTCAAAAGAGATGCGCTGTCCGGGAACGCCGCCCTTGATTTTGAACGGCATCTGGAACGCCGCAGCGCGTGCATTGAGCTTTTCCATGATTTCTTCCAATGTGGTGGGGGCAGGGAGGTCAAATTCACGGGGGTTGGTTGCAAAAGCCGCTTCTTTCATGGTGTTCGTAAAGTTTTCCATTGTTTTCTCCTTTCTAATATCTGACAGAATATGGTTAAGGTTTCTCTTCGACAACGATTTCAGACCGCCGCTTTGGGCTCATGCTGCCGGCTGCGCATCGTCCGCCTTGGAGTTGAGCACCGCGCCGTAGATGTAAAGCGCCGGGACAGCCACGCCCGTCAGGAGGTTTACGCCGTTAAATTCGCCGCCGTTGACCAGATTCATCACCATGCTCAGGATGCTGAACACAGCCACGATCACGCCCCATGCGATGAGTTTTCCGGCCTTTTCGCTGCGCTTGCTGTGCCTGACGCCCTTGATGCCGGCGATCAGCTGGCAAATGCCGCCCGCCAGCGTCAGGAACAGCGCCGCCCAATAGGGGAAGGTTAAGCCGGACGCCGCTCCGAGCCCTGCCGCCAGCACGCCGACGAATACGCCTGCGATGATGGAAAACGCCGCCGCAACGATCATCAGAATGCCCGTAGACTTCAAAAATTTGTGGCCCTTCATGACAGCTCCTCCTTTTCTCCTTACTGACGATTTTTGATGATTCCGCATTGCGCGCCACCGTCGTCCGCCGCGCCGCGGGTCTTCCCTGTTTCAGTTCATCTCATCGTAAGCGCCCTGCGCAATGCCCAGCACCTGCGCCTCCGCCTCCTCGGCGCCGCTGCCGTCGAGCGTCATGGTTTTTTCCGTGCCGCCGTCGCGCCAGCGAATGGTGATCCTGCTCTCGTCCGCACCGGTTTCGCCGCGAGAGGGATTGCTGTACTCAGGAAGCTCCAGCATCCCCAGCGTGTGCTGCAATTCAAACCACTGCACCCAAGTGAGCGTCAGTGCGGACGGATCGGAGGACGCGTCTGTGCCGATCTGCCTTTTCTCTCCGCTCTGCGCATCCGTGAACCAGCCGACCAGTGAAGGCTCCTCATCCTCCAGATAAAAGTGCAGGGAAAAGCACCGTTCAACCTCCGCGCGGGTTTGATGCCATTCGAATTCAACCAGTTCCCTATCATCCCGCTGCGCATCCGGGTTCTCCATCCTTCCGCCATCCATGATGCGGTTCGTGACGAAATGGCGGTACAGAAGGAAAAGGGTTCCCGCCGCGATGAGCACCGCAAAGGTCAACAGGATGATCAGCACCGCAGTCATGCCTCTTTTCATCGATCAACTCCTCTCCACCGCATCACGGCTGCCCTGCGGAGGCTGCAAAAATCTCCGTCACGCCCACGGATCCTCTGCCGCGGGGATGCGGATGCCGCTTAACACACTGGAATATTCCCAAAGGAACCACTCGCCGGTCGAGCCCTTTTGCCGCAGCTTCATCGGTCGTGGCGAATCCGCGCCCGTCGTTTTGAGGTAGACGCGCCGATAGCCCGGCTCAATATCCTGCGGCCTGGGGTCTGCCAGCACATTCAGCGTGTAGGGCGCGCGCGGCTGGTAGCCGTTTTCCGGTGTCGCGCCCTCAAAATAGGCAAGAGGCAGATAGCTCTTGCCGCGCAGCCGGTCGCGCAGGAATTGCTGATCGTAAGGCGTCATGGGCCTCGGGCCGCGCAGAAGATTCATCGCCGCCGTGCCCGCGTCCCGATCCCTGTCAAACAGTGAAAGCGCGCACAGGAACAGCGCGCAGATCCTCTCCGGCGTCCGCTGTGCACCGGCCAAAGACTCAAATTCCTGTAAATTCTCCGGTATTTTTTGAATGGTGACCTGCATATCATCGCTCCTTTCTAAAGCGTGTCGATCACACCCGCAAGGTAGGTTGGCGACACGGACGCATAAATGAAATTATCGACCAACCGATCCTTCATCGCCTGCCGCACATCGGCGGCAAGCATTTCGTCCGCATTCTCGTCCACCAGCAGAAGCGTCTTGCAGTCCCATCCGAGCTTTTTGACCTCATTTCGGATCTTGAGCCGTTCGCTCAGCTTCCAAATGCCCTGCCGTATGACCTCCATCACAAGCACGTTGGCGTGGCACGCTCTGCACAATGCGACCGTTTCCTCCGGCTTTGAAGATCGGTAGACAACAAAATCCGGATCACATCCCATGAGCGCCTGCATGACCGCCTCCGCCGAAAGACCGCTCTTCATATCCAGCACGATTCTCCTCATCCCTTCCTCTCACCACGCTTCACCGCATTAATATTCTGTATCTATATTTTAACGGATGCGCCCCGTCTTTGCCCCCGCCAATTGGATAGGTTTTTCCATTTTTTATTGGAAAAGCCGCAAATTGTCTCCTTCACTCCTTGCAGGGACAGCGGAAACCACGTTGCCATTTCCGCCCCTGCATGATATGATAGTAAAAAATCAATGTGAAAAGCGGTGAAAAGCATGAGCAGAGCGAGAAAAAGGAGCATCCTGTTTGCATTGGCTGCGCTGGGGCTCATTGCGTTTGCCATATGGATTCGTTACGCCAGTCGGATCGATTTTTTTCGCGATGCCGGATGGGGCTATCTGCGAAGCGCGATCTACATCTTTCTGTTCAGCGCATGGGGCGTTTCCCTCAGCGTTCGCATTGTGCAAACGCACACGCGGCGCTATCTTTTGTCCGTTTCCGCCCTGATGGTGCTGTGGCTTCTGCTGCGATCCATCAAATATGCCGTGCATTCGGAAGCGGTCTGCCGCTATCTATGGTACGGATATTACCTGCCGCTGCTTTTTATTCCGATGTTCTCCCTGCTGATTGCCCTGTCGCTGGGACGATCGGAGGACTGCCGGCTGCCGCGTTGGACGCGGGCGCTGTATGTCGCGGCAAGTATTTTGTTTTTGCTGGTGCTGACAAACGACGCGCACCAATGGATCTTTACCTTTCCGAACGGCGTGATGAGCGATAAGGAACATGGCTATGCACCGGGTTATTATGTTGTCGTCGGGTGGGAAGTGCTCTGTGCGGCTTCCGCGATGATCCTGGTGCTGGTCAAATGCCGTCTGCCGCACAGCAGGGTCTATCTCAGCTTGCCGCTGATCCCTTTTGCGCTGTCGCTGGCTTATACCTATGCGTATGTCGCGGAAATCCACTGGGTCTGGCTGCTGGCGGGAGATATGACCGTCGCTCTGTGTTTGATGTTTGCCGGCATCCTTGAAAGCTGCATTCAATGCAGACTGATCCAGTCCAATCTGGAATACGACGAGCTGTTCGAAGCGACGAACCTGCCTGTGCAGATCACGGATCAATCGCTTCGCACGCAGCATATATCCGCCGCGATGCCGGAGCCTTTGCCGCAAAACGAATTGCAGCGGATGACGTCGGATACCGTCCAGCTGGACGGCGATACGCTTTTGAAGCGGTATTCCCTTCGCCGGGGGTATGTGTTCTGGAAGGAAGACATTTCAGAACTGAATCAGCTCCAAACGGAGTTGGAGCTGACGCGCGACGAGCTTCGCGATACCGGAGATGTTCTGACAGCGGAGAATGTACAGCGCGCGAGGCTTTTGAAGCTGACCGAGGAAAACCGTCTGTACGACATGATGGAAACCCAGACCTCCGGGCAGATCGCCATGCTGCGGGAGCGTCTGGCCGAATTAAAAAACACAGAAGATCCGGATCGGGCCAGACGTCTGCTTGGACAGATCATCATCATCGGAACCTATGTCAAGCGCAGAAGCAACCTGATCTTTGTCGGCATGCAGCGCGGTTCGATCTCCCTGCAGGAGCTGCGGCTGTGTCTCAACGAATCCGTCGAGAACCTCAACCTGTACGGCGTGAACTGCAAGGCGCTCGTCAAAGGAGATGGCCAGCTCTCCTTTGAGCAGGCGGCAAAGGCCTATGATCTGTTCGAAACGGTCGTGGAAGCGACGCTGGACTCGCTGCACTCGCTCCTGATCTCCATTGAGTCCGGAGAACCGATGGAGGTGAACCTCTGCATCTCCGCTGCAGAACCGCTCTGCAATCTACCGGAACAAATTCCCGGTCTGCAATGGGAGCAGGACGAAGACGGCCTGCAATATATCACGCGGAAGCTGAAAAAAACGGAAAGCAGGTAGGAGCGCATGGACAGAATTAAAGAGAGTTTCGACAGCCTGCCCATTGCGGTTTGCTTTTTCGATAAAAACGGCATGGTGCGGCTCGTCAATCACCGGATGCTCACCGCTTTGAACCATTTGCGAAAAAACGGAGTGCAGACGCTTGCGGAGCTGCAAAGCGCCCTGCAAGCGCCGGCCGCAGGTGTTCGCTGCCTGAATCCGCAGCTTGGCATCTACCGTTTTCCGGACGGCAGGGCGCTGCGCTTTGTGCAGGAGCGGATCACGACACAGGCGGGAATCCGATATACGCAATTCACCGCCGCAGACGTCACGGAACTGATGAAAAAACAAAGCCAGCTAAAGGAAGAAAACGCAAAGCTTGCAGAGGCAAACGGTCGGCTGCGGACAATCTTCGAGCAGATGCCGGAGATCATCCGCGAGGAAGAAACCCTTGCCATGAAGCTGCGCGTACACGACGACATCGGGCACAGCATTCTTGCCGCACGGCGGACACTGCTCCAGCAGGCGAGCCTGGCGGAGATCCGGGCAAGCGCAGCGCTGTGGGAACAGTCCATCGCGGTTCTTTACCGTTCGAATCAGATGATGGTGCAGTCCGAACCGCTGGCGGCGGCCAAAAAGCGGGCGGAGGAAATGGGCGTCAGGGTACTGCCGGAAGGAACGCCGCCAAAGGCGCAGCTCAGCCGCGAACTGATCGCGCTGGCTATCCGCGAATGCGCCGCGAACTGCGCCCGCCATGCCCGCGGGACAGAGCTATATGTGTGCTTTCGTCCGAAACAAAGCAGCATGGATGTGTTCCTGACCAACAACGGCGCAGCGCCGAAAAAAAACATTGTGGAAGGCGGCGGTCTTTCCATGCTGCGCCACCGCATAGAAGAGGGGGGCGGCAGGATGGCGATTCGGAGTCTCCCTCGCTTTGAACTCATGCTCAGCCTGCCGGAAAAGGAGGAAACAGCTCATGAGAGTGATGATCGTTGAAGACCAGACCATGATCCGCAGCCTGCTGGAAAGCTATTTCCGCGCAGAGGAAGGCCACCAGATCGTCGCCTCCATTCCCGGCGCAAAGCAGGCGGTCGAGATATGCCGCACAAGTCCGATCGATCTGATTTTGATGGATGTTCAGACAGAACGCCGGGAAAACGGCTTGGTCGCTGTGCGTCAAATTAAGGCGCTGCATCCGAGCATCAAAATCGTTGTCGTGACCTCGCTGATCGACGGCGCGGTTCTGGACGAAGCGAAGGCGGCCGGCGCGGACAGCCTGTGGTACAAGGACTCCGCCGAGAACCGCCTGATGGAGGTTGTCCGGCAGACGATGGCCGGCGAACACATCTTCCCGGACGCACCGCCGACAGTCGAGATCGGCATGGCAAAAAGCACGGAATTCACCAAGACAGAGCTGAAGGTGCTGCGGTATCTGCTGCAAGGCTTGTCCTATACGCGCATCGCGGCGGAGATGGGCTGCGAGATGTCAACGGTCAAATTCCATGTGGCGAATATGCTGCAAAAAACCGGGTTGGAAAACAAGCTCCAACTCGCGCTGGCGGTCAACGACGTCAAGCTGATTGCGGACCTGGCCGAAAAATAGGACAGCAGGGAATTTCCCTCCTCCCTTTTGAACCGCGCCGCGTAAACTCCATGACACTCAGCAGCTCCAGCCTCTTTTAAGTGTAGAATAGGTTTTGAGCCTGCGTATAAATTTGTCGTTTCAGCCATATGTAAACGAAACATAATACAGTTTTCGGTCGGTGTCATATGAGATTCCTTCGGCAACTTTTTCTCTAGCCATTTGTGCTACCTCCCTCTACCATTGCTACCAATACATTTAGTACAGCACGTTAGCTCCAAAATTGCTACCAGAATTGCTACCAGAAAATACTGTCATCCGTGCGCATACCATATATAGTGTAGTAAATACAGAAAAAGCACCACATTTTGTATAATGTGGTGCTTCATTTGGTGGAGGTGAGGGGAGTCGAACCCCTGTCCGAAAACACGTCCGAGTATCTTTCTCCGAGCGCAGTCTGTGTTTTAACATTCCCTCTGCCATGCCCCCGCAGACAGGGTCATGGGTTCAGTAGCTTCATCAATACGGCCGGCGGCAAAGCTTACGCCGGTTCGGTCCCTGTATTTCTGACGCCGGGATCCTAGGCTACAGGTGGCCTAGGGCCGACGATCGCCATTAGGCGGCGAAAGCCAATTCGTTAGAATTGTCAGTTCATTTTTTAGTCCCGCTTGTTGACGCAGTCGCAGGGCTGCGGCTCGCTTAACACCCTTACGTTGTCCCCGTCGAAACCAGTACACCCCCATGACCTCCGCATGGGGAATATACTGATATTATAGCACGCATCGGCGCGTTTCGCAACGCCTGATTGCAAGGATCAGCGCTTGCCCACGACGGCCACGCGCATCAGGTTCGTGCTGCCGGTCGTATCCAGCGGAATGCCCGCAGCGATGACCACGATATCGCCGTTTTCCACCGCGTCGATCTGCTTGGCGCAGTCGATGGCGTGCAGCAGCAGTTCGTCGCTGCTGCTCTGCAAACGTGCCAGTACCGGGAATACGCCCCAGGAAAGCGCCAGCTGGTGGAAGGTCTTTTCCACCGGCGTAGCGGCGACGATGGGCTGCACCGGTCGGAACTTGGACATCCGCCGTGCAGTCTGGCCGGACTTGGTCACGGCGATGATCGCCTTGGCGCTGATGTCGCGTGCGGTAGTGCAGGTCGCGTCGCAGACGGCATTGGTGGTGTCGTTGTTGTCGATCTCATACGAAATGCCGGCGTAGGCGTCCATCTCAAAGGCGTCGTTTTCTGCCTGCGTGACGATGCGGCTCATCACCTCGACCGCCAGAGCCGGATATTTTCCCATGGCGGTTTCGCCCGACAGCATCACGGCAGAGGTACCGTCAAATACCGCGTTGGCCACATCGGTGATCTCCGCACGAGTGGGATTTGCGTGAGAAATCATGGATTCCAGCATCTGCGTGGCGGTGATGACCATCTTGCCGGACTGATAGCATTTTTTGATGAAGCGCTTCTGCAAGCCGGGCAGGCGCTCGAAGGAAAGCTCCACGCCCATGTCGCCGCGCGCGACCATGATGCCGTCGGCATAGCGCAGAATCTCATCAAAGTTGTTCACGCCCTCAATATTTTCGATTTTGGCGATGATGCGCAGATCGCGCGCGCCGTGGTAATCGACAAATTTGCGCAGCGCGATGACGTCCTCCTTGCAGCGAACAAAAGAGGCCGCGATGAAATCCACGTCGTTTTCGATGCCAAAGAGGATGTCGGACTGATCCTGTTCGCTCAGGAAGGGCATGTCCAGATGGACGTTAGGGACGTTAATGCCCTTATGATTGCTGATGCGCCCGCCGCGCACGACCTGACAGATCACATCGGTCTCGGTGCAGCGCTTCACGCACAGCTCGATATTGCCGTCGTCAATCAAAATGCTGTTGCCCTCGGAAAGTTCTGCGGGCATTCCGGCGTAAGTCACCGTGACCGCCTGCTCAGTCCCCTCGATCTCGCGGGTGGTCAGCGTAAATTCCGCGCCTTCACGCAGTTCCGCAAAGCCGTCCTTAAAGTCCTTGACGCGGATCTCCGGGCCTTTGGTGTCCAGCAGGATCGCCACCGGCATCCCCTCTCTGCGCCGGACGCGCTTGATGCGCTCCAGGGTGTCTTTATGGTATTCATGCGTGCCGTGAGAGAAGTTCAGGCGCGCGACATTCATACCGCTTCTGACGAGCCTCGTCAGCATTTCCTCGCTGTTGGTCGCCGGGCCAATCGTGCAGACGATCTTGGTTCGCCTCATTCAAAACCACTTCCTTTTCCGTTTTTCTTCATTTCTCTATTCAAATGATCGCTGTTTATCATTTTCCGTTTACGGAACTTTTTTTCAGCGCCCTTTCCGTCGGAATAATGGACAGCAGCAGGCATTCCACTTCGATTTTAGTATACCGCATTCGTTTGAACTGCATATAACCAAGCTGTAAAAGATATCTAAAGACAGCATAAATCGCTGCTTCAGCGCAGCGGCGTGCGGGCGTTTTCTTCCATATATTTCAGGAAATCCTGCGCGTAAATCGAAAGCTCTGCGTGCGGCATTGTCACCGCGACGATGGTGGTTCCGACGCTGCCGTTCCGGATGCGGCAGACCTTTGCCGGTTCCCGCAGCCGCAGCGCACCGGATTCCGGCAGCAGACCGACGCCCAGTCCCTGCTCCGCCAGCGCGGCAATGGTGGACGAGCTATCGCTGATGCACAGGTAGCGCAACGGCAATCCCTTTTCCGCAAAAAGCCGGCGAACCACCTGTTCCCAGCGGCGATAGACCATCAGCGGCCGGCCGGCCAATTCTTCCAGCACCGTTTCTTTCTCACCGGCAAAGTATTCCGGCAGCCCCACCGCCACCAGCCTCTCCTCCGACAGCGGCAAGGCACTGAATTGTTCCCCGGGAAATGGCGTGCGCACCAGCGCCGCTTCGACCATGCCCGCGCGCAGTTTTTCGAGCAGCTCATAGGTATTGTCCTCGTAAAGCTCCAGCCGCACCTTGGGGTTAAGCGCGTGAAAGCCGCTCAGCCAGCCGGGCAGCAGCGATGACGCGACGGACGACACCACGCCCAGCCGCAGCGTTCCCCCGCCGGAAATGCTGCGCGCCTCGATCTCCTCCGTGACGCTGCGGCGCATCTCCAGCATCAGCCGCGCGCGGTCATAGAGCAAACGCCCTTCCTCCGTGGGGCGAACGGCGCGCGTGCCGCGCACCAGCAGCGCGCAGCCCAACTCCTCCTCCAGTGCCTTGACCTGCGTCGTGATGGGCGGCTGGGACATGAAGAGCTTGCGCGCCGCCGCCGAAAAGCTCCCCTCCTCTACCACCGCCACAAAATAGCTCAGCTGTTTGAGTTCCATCCCGCTCCTCCGGTCTATACAATTTTCGTATAGCTCCTGCATGTATTCTATATTATCCCTATTGTACCACATATGCTATAATAGGAAAAGACTAATGGAACATGGGAGGATGACCATGAAAAAACTTTGGGTCTACATGAAGGACTACGCGAAGGAAAGCATCCTGGGGCCGCTTTTCAAGCTCCTGGAAGCTTCCTTCGAGCTGTTTGTGCCGCTGGTCATGGCTGCAATCATTGATACCGGCATCGCAAATGGAGACAAGGGCTACATCTTCAAGATGTGTGGCGTGCTGATCGGGCTGGCCATAATCGGTCTGGTCTGTTCGATCACCGCGCAGTATTTTGCGGCGCGCGCCTCGGTGGGCTTTGCGTCCAAGCTGCGCTCGGCGCTCTTTGCGCACATCCAGAAGCTGAGCTACACCCAGCAAGATCAGCAGGGCGTCGATACCCTGATCACTCGCATGACCAGCGACATCAACCAGGTGCAGTCGGGTCTGAACCTGGCGCTGCGGCTGCTGCTGCGCTCACCTTTTGTGGTGTTCGGCGCGATGGTGATGGCGTTCACCATTGACGTCAAAGCTGCGCTGGTGTTCGTGGTGACGATCCCGCTGCTGTCCATCGTGGTGTTCGGCATCATGCTTTGGAGCATCCCGATGTACAAAAAGGTGCAGCAGAAGCTCGACCGCGTACTCGGCATCACCCGCGAAAACCTGACCGGCGCCAGAGTGCTGCGCGCCTTCTGCAAGGAGCAGGAAGAGGTGGATGAATTCACCGAGCGCAACGATACGCTGACAAAGCTGCAAAACCTCGTCGGCCGCGTGACGGGGCTGATGAACCCGGTGACCTATGTGCTGATCAACCTGGGCATCGTGGTGCTGATCTGGGTGGGCGCAATGCGCGTGAACGCGGGCATTCTCTCCCAGGGACAGGTGGTCGCGCTGTACAACTATATGTCTCAGATCCTTGTGGAGCTGATCAAATTGGCCTCCCTGATCATCTCCATCACCAAGGCGATGGCCTGTGCGGGCCGCGTCAGCGCGGTAATGGACATTCAGCCCGACATGGCGGGCGGCAGCGCTTCCGCTAAGGGCAGCAGCGACGAAGCCGTGCGCTTCTGCAACGTGCAGCTGACCTATGCCGGAGCGGGCGCTCCTTCGCTGACAAATGTGGATTTCTCCGTCAAGCGCGGGCAGACCATCGGCGTGATCGGCGGCACGGGTTCGGGCAAGACGAGCCTGGTCAACTTGATCCCGCGCTTCTATGACGCGACGGACGGCAAGGTGCTGGTGAACGGCGTGGACGTGCGCGACTACCCGCTGGAAGAGCTGCGCGGCAAGGTCGGTGTTGTGCCGCAGAAGGCCGTGCTGTTCAAGGGCACCATCCGCGAAAACCTCAAGTGGGGCAAGGCGGATGCAACGGAAGAAGAGATGCGCGCTGCGCTTGCCTCCGCTCAAGCCCTTGAGATTGTGGAAAACAAAGAGGGCGGTCTGGACGCGCCCGTGGAGCAGGGCGGCCGCAATCTCTCCGGCGGTCAGCGCCAGCGCTTCACCATTGCGCGCGCCCTCGTCAAAAAGCCTGAAATCCTGATCTTGGACGACAGCGCCTCCGCGCTGGATTACGCCACGGACTTAAAGCTCCGCCAGGCGCTGCGCGCGCTGCCGGATAAGCCTACGGTGTTCATCGTCTCCCAGCGCACCTCCTCCATCCGCCACGCCGACCAGATCGTTGTGCTGGACGACGGCAAAGTCTGCGGCATCGGCACACACGAGGAGCTGCTGGAAACCTGTAAGGTCTATCAGGAGATCTACTACTCTCAGTATGACAAGAAGGAGGCGAAGTGACATGGCTAAGGCAAAGGTCAAGCTCGATTCCACCACGCAGAAGGCAACGCTGAAAAAGGTCATGCAGTGCATCTCGCGCTACCGCTTCCTTGTGGTGCTGTCGATCCTGCTGGCGGCAATTTCCGTGGCGCTGACGCTTTATGTCCCGATCCTGGTGGGCGACGCAATCGACTTCATCGTGGCTGCGGGGCAGGTGAACTTCGATCAAATGATGACCACGCTGACGCGCGTGGTGATTGTGGTGGCCATCACGGCGCTGGCGCAGTGGCTGATGAACGTCATCAACAATAAGATCACCTATCAGGTCATCCGCGATATGCGCGACCAGGCTTTCCGCAAAATCCAGGTGCTGCCGCTGAAATACATCGACAGCCACCCCTACGGCGAGGTGGTCAGCCGCGTCATTGCGGATGTCGATCAGTTTGCCGACGGCCTGCTGATGGGCTTTTCCCAGCTGTTCACGGGCGTGATCACGATTCTGGGCACGCTGATTTTCATGCTGACGGTCAATGTGGGCATTACATTTGTTGTGGTGCTGCTGACGCCGCTTTCGCTGTTCGTGGCGAACTTCATCGCGCGACGCACCTTCTCGATGTTCAAAAAACAGTCCGAGGCGCGTGCCGAGCAGACCGCGCTGGTGGACGAAATGGTCGGCAACGAAAAGGTCGTGCAGGCCTTTACCCATGAGGCCGCCGCGCAGGAAACCTTTGACGAGATCAACGAGCGCCTGCGCGCCAGCTCCCTCAAGGCGATCTTCTACTCCTCCATCACCAACCCCTCCACGCGCTTCATCAACAGCGTGGTCTATGCCGGCGTCGGCCTGACGGGCGCGCTGGCTGCGGTTTCCGGCGCGATGACGGTCGGCGGCCTTTCCGCCTTCCTGAGCTACGCCAACCAATATACCAAGCCCTTCAACGAGATCTCCGGCGTCATCACGGAGCTGCAAAACGCACTGGTTTGCGCCGCGCGTCTGTTTGAGCTGATCGAGGAGCCTTCGCAGATTCCGGACGCGGAAAACGCCCGCGTGCTGACCGCGCCCGAGGGCCGTATCACCGCGGAAAACGTCGCCTTCTCCTATGTGGCGGACCGTCCGCTCATCCAGCGTCTGAACCTTGACGTGCAGCCCGGTCAGCGCGTGGCCATCGTTGGTCCCACGGGCTGCGGCAAGACGACGCTGATCAACCTGCTGATGCGCTTTTACGACGTGGACAACGGCTCCATCTCGGTCGAGGGCACGGATATCCGCAGCATCACCCGCGCCAGCCTGCGCCGCAACTACGGCATGGTGCTTCAGGATACGTGGCTGAAGGAAGGCACGGTGCGCGAAAACATCGTCATGGGCAAGCCCGACGCGACCGATGAAGAGGTCGTCGCAGCGGCCAAGGCCTCCCATGCGCACGGCTTCATCACCCGCCTGCCCGACGGTTATGACACCGTACTCAGCGGGGACGGCGGCAGCCTGTCGCAGGGGCAGAAGCAGCTGCTGTGCATCACCCGCGTGATGCTCTGCCTACCGCCGATGCTGATACTGGACGAGGCGACCTCCTCCATCGACACGCGCACCGAGCTGCACATTCAGGAGGCCTTCGCCCACCTGATGCAGGGCCGCACCAGTTTCATTGTGGCGCACCGCCTTTCCACCATCAAAAATGCCGACATCATCCTGGTGATGAAGGACGGCGACATCATCGAGCAGGGCAATCACGAGCAGCTGCTCGCGGCGGGCGGCTTCTACGCCAACCTCTACAACAGCCAGTTTGCCGGCTAAGCCAAGAAAATGCCAAACGGCGCTCCGCTTCTTTTTTCGGAAGCGGAGCGCCGTTCTTTTATGCTTTTATCTCTTGGAGCCGAGGAAGAACAGCGCCACGGTGCCGGGGCCGGAGTGCGCGCCGATGACGGGATCGACATAGTGGATCAGCACATCTTTGACGTGCAAACGCTTGCGGCACTGATCCGCGACGTATTCCGCGTCCTCGATGCAGTCGCCGTGGGAGATATAGATGGTCTGGTTTTCCGGCGTAAACGCCGTCTGTTCCATGTGATCGACCAGCGCATCCAGTGAAGCCTTGCGCCCGCGCGCCTTGGCGACGTTGATGAGCCTTCCCTGATCGTCAACGTGCATCACGGGCTTGATGCGCATCATCGTGCCCAACACCGCCGTCGCCGCGGAAACGCGCCCGCCGCGCTTTAAGAAGAACAGATCGTCCACCGTGAACCAATGGCAGAGCTTGAGCTTGTTGTCCTCCAGCCATTCCGCCGTCGCGTCGATGTCAAAGCCCTTTTCGCGCCACTGGCAAGCATAGGTCACGAGCAGCCCCTCGCCCAGTGACGCGCAGAGCGAATCCACCGCGATGATCTTGCGGTCGGGATACGCTTTGCGGAGCTTTTCGCAGGCCTTTGCGCCCTCCTGATAGGTGCCGGACAGCGCGGAGGAAAAGCCGATGAACAATACGTCCTGCCCGCTTTTCAGCAGCGGCTCGATCACTGCCGTGCAGGCCGCCTCGTTGGCGCAGGAGGTGGTGATCTGATTCTTATTGCGCATCATGGTGTAGAAGCGCTTCAAATCGTTTTCTTCCCCCTTGACGTAGCTTTGGTAGGGCTTTCCCTCGACCATGAACACCAGAGAAACGATGTGCAGGTCGTATTTGTCGATGATCTCATTAGGCAGATTGCAGGACGAATCGGTGACAATGGCAAAGGACATGACGTTTCTTCCTCCCCGTTTCTTCTATCAAAATGCGTGAATTTCCTGTGCATAACCGGTCAGCGCGCCGCAAATGATTTCGTGCCCCTGCGCGTTGGGGTGAATGCCGTCCACGCAGAGCTTCTGCACGAGATCCCCGGCGCGCTCAAACGCGCCGCGAATGTCGATCAGTCGGACATTGAGGGTCTGCGCGACCTGACGGATCAAATCGGAATAGGATTTATGCGTGCGGTAAATCGCCTCAACGTCTCCCAGCCACTTGAGCACGTTTTCCTTCTTGTCCAGGCTGCGCGTCACCCAGTCGTAATACCGCTGGGAGTCGATGGGCGGCAGCGTCATCAGCACGGGCTTAAGCCCCGCCGCGCGCACGTCGCGTACCATCCGCGCCATATTATCCGCAAACTTTTCAGGCAAAACGTGGGGATCGTGCTGTTCTTCCGGCGTTTCGGCAATCGCCGCCCAATCGAAATCCACATCGTTTCCGCCAAAGCCCAGCAGCACCGGCTTTTCCTTTTCTGCCGTGCCGATGCCGTTTTCCAGTACCTGCACGCCTTTTTCCGACGTCATGCCAAAATGCGCATGATTTTCCATCACCACGCCCAGCTCCTGCGCCGCTTTGGCAAAGCCGCTCTTCTCCCGAAGGTTGACATAGCGCCCGCGCTGCGGATCGAACACGATTCCCTTGGCGATGGAATCGCCCCACACATAGATCTTTTCTGGCATTTCTAATCATCTCCGCCCCGACATCTAGTTTCTAATATCAGATTATCACATCACCATTTCATTGTCAACTTCTTTTTGTTGCTACTTGTCTGATTTTCAGCTTTGTGTTATACTAATTTTCAAGACAGTGCATTGCAGAGAGGAGTTTTTCGCATGACCCATCCGCAGGAAGGGCTGGAGGCCTGGACGGAGCAAGTTCACGCCTACCGCATCCCGCGCTACGACGAGCTGCCCACGCTGGAGCTCTATATGGACCAAGTGGTGGCGGTGATCGACGACTGCCTGCGCATCTATCTTCGCGATTCCAAGGCGCAGCGGCTGACCCCGGCCATGATCAACAACTATGTCAAGCTCAAGGTGCTGCCGCCTCCGGTCAAAAAGCGCTATAACCGCACGCACCTTTGCTATTTGATCATCATCTGTATGCTCAAGCAGGTACTGGCCATTCCGGAAATCCGGACGTTGTTGGCCGATCAGCTGGAAAAGAACGATATCCGCAGCGTCTACAACAATTTCTGCGATGTGCAGGAGCACGCGCTGGCGCTGTTCAGTCCCCGGCAGGAAATCGAAAACACCAGCTTCTCCGACCGCATTCTGCTGCTGGCCGTTCACGCTAACGTCAACAAAATGATTGCGGAAAAGATGATCGACCTGCAAATCCCGCCCGATGAAAAAAACGACAGAAAGCGGGAAAAGGAGTGAGTTTTCCGCGCGCCGCAGTAAGATTTCCTGCGGCGCTTTCTTTTTCCCCTCAGAAGCTTGTTCCTTTTCGTGAAAAATTATGATAAAATACCACCGACAAAGAGAAATACTTTCCATCGGAGGAGTTTTTGGGGGCTTATCTGGCAAAAGACTTTGTGATGGATCTGCTTGCGTCAAATGCTGCGCCAGGTGACGGATGGGCGTTTCAAAGGTGCTTACGGCGTGAGCGGCAGGGCGGCCTGGGATGTGCTGCGCGTGGATCAAGCAGAAATGACGCTCACGTTGGACGGTGCACCCGTCTATCCCGGAAAGTCGCAACGCGTCGTGCCGGAAAAGGAGAACCATTCATGATCAAATCGCTGGATATTTTAAAGCTGCGCGTGCTGCTCTGCTTTCTCAACGAGGACGAAAAGACCTGCACGGTGACGGGGCTTTCCGCTCTGTTGGGCGAAGGGAAGCAGAAGATGCACCGTCTGCTGGCGGCCCTGGAGCGCGAAGGGCTGCTTGACCGCAGTACTGCCCGCCGTCCCTGCCTGACGGAAGAAGGCAGGCAGCGCGCCGCGTTTTACGAAGACCGCGTGGGCGTGGTGGTCAACCATCTGCTCTATGAGGGGCTGGATCTGGACGAAGCGGAGCAGAACGCCTACGCCTGGGCGCTGTTCAGCACGGACAAGGCGATGGAGATTTTCCGCAGTTCGGAGCAGCGCTACCGCGCCAAATACGAGCTGCGGCGTCAGCAGAAATTCGACGGTGCGGAGCTTTGCCGCCGCCTGCCGGACGGCGAATACCGCCTGCCCTTTCTCTTCTATAAAGAACATATTTCGGCGGGCAGCAATCTTTCGATGGCGAACAGAGGCTTTGAGCACCCCTGCGTGCTGAAAGTTGAAAACGGCTGCGGCATGGTGCATCTGAAACCCATCAGCGTTTCCGCGCGTTCCCCCTTGACGGGGCGCGAGATGAACGGCCGCGTGCGCAACCTGACCGTGCAGGACGGCGGGGAATTCCGCCCTGCGCAGGACTGCGGCGGCACGCTCGCCTTTCCCGCGCGGGTGCTCTCCTTCCTGAACCTCGGCTACGGCATGGAGCAGATTCTGCACGGCAGCGTCTGCCTGCGGATGCAGGCTTCCGTCGGTACCAACCACATGCCGGAATCCACCGTGCTGTTCACGATTCTGTTCTGACTCCCGCTTGCTTATCCCCATCTTTCTCGCCATTCAAAGGCCGGATTTTTTTGTAACGGCTGCGTTACAGGAAATTCGGCCTTTCCTTGTCCTTTGGCTCTGCCGGATCGCCGGAAAGGCTCATTTTGTAACGCAGGCGTTACAAACGGTGATTTGCCAGCAAGGTGAGGTTCTGTTATACTTTTATCTTGGTTAGTTGCTGTTTTGGGCACTGTCACGTCGGAAACGGCTTTTTTCAAAAGGAGCAGTTAGATGTTCCTAACCAAAAGAGGAGTGAAGGAACGAATGATGATGAACAAACGCCTGATCGACTTCGTGCCGGAGAGCAGGAAGTATATCGCAGGCAACGTCGCGCTGCAATGGGTGAGCCTGCTGGCCAACATCGGCATGATGACCGCGATCACGCAGCTGCTCGCGGCGCTCTTTGGGGGCACGGCAGACGGCGCGCAGCTGGCGGGCACGGCGATCCTTGCCGCACTGGCCGTCGCAGTGCGCTTTGCCTGCACCACAGGGGCGTCTCGAATGGGCTTTTTGTCCTCGCGCACGGTCAAAAAAGCCCTGCGTGAGGCGATTTATCAAAAGCTCCTGCGCCTGGGCGCGTCTTATAACGAACAGGTCAAGACCTCCGAGGTCGTGCAGGTCGCCGTCGAAGGTGTGGATCAGCTGGAAACCTATTTCGGTGCATACCTGCCGCAGTTCTTCTATGCGATGCTCGCGCCGCTGACGCTGTTTGCCGTGCTGTGCTTCGTCAACGTTCCGGCAGCGGTCGTGCTGCTGATCTGCGTGCCGCTGATCCCCGTCGCCATCGCCGCGGTGCAAACCTGGGCCAAGAAGCTGCTCTCCAAGTATTGGGGGCAATACACCGCGCTGGGCGACACCTTTCTGGAAAATCTTCAGGGCCTGACGACGCTGAAGATCTATCAGGCAGATGCGGCCCGGAACGACGAAATGAACGAACAAGCTGAAAAGTTCCGCAAGATCACCATGAAGGTGCTGACCATGCAGCTCAACTCCATCACCATCATGGATTTGATCGCCTATGGCGGCGCGGCGCTGGGCGTGATTCTCTCGGCAATGCAGTTCCGCGCGGGCAATGTGACGCTTTCGGGCGCACTGCTCATCGTCGTGTTGGCAGCGGATTTCTTCATCCCGATGCGGCAGCTCGGCTCCTTTTTTCACATCGCGATGAACGGCATGGCAGCCAGCGACAAGATCTTCCGCCTGCTCGACCTGCCGGAACCGGACAAGAAGCCGCTCTCCTGCCCGGACGGCGACCTGAATTGCCGCGATCTGCGCTTTTCCTACGAACCGGATCGAGAGATTCTGCACGGAATCAACCTTTCCTTTTCCAAAGGGAGCTTTACCTCCCTGGTGGGCGAATCGGGCTGCGGTAAATCCACCATCGCTTCGATCCTGATGGGGCGCAGCCGGGGTTATTCCGGCAGCGTGACGATCGGCGGCGCGGAGCTGCGGGAGATTTCCGAGGAGAGCCTGATGCGGCACATCACCTACGTCAGCCACCAAAGCTATCTATTCAAAGGCACAGTGCGCAGCAATCTTCTGATGGGAAAATCGGACGCTTCGGACGAACAGCTCTGGGCGGTGCTAAAGCAGGTGAACCTAGCCGATTTCCTGCGCAGCGAAAACGGGCTGGACACGCTCGTGGCCGAAAAGGGGGGCAACTTCTCCGGCGGTCAATGCCAGCGGTTGGCGCTCGCCCGCGCGCTGCTGCACGACAGTCCGGTCTACATCTTCGACGAAGCGACCTCCAACATCGATGTAGAAAGCGAAAACGACATCATGGCGCAGATCCATGCGCTGGCCGGCCGCAAGACCGTGATCCTGATCTCCCATCGACTGGCCAACGTCACGTTGTCCGACCGCATTTATGTGCTGGATCACGGCAGCGTCGTCGAAAGCGGCACGCACAGAGAACTGCTTGCGCAAAACGGACTTTACGCTTCGCTCCGGAACGCGCAGCAGGCGCTCGAAAACTACGAAAAAGGCGGTGCAAAGGCATGAACACGCAAAAGAAACGCAGCGGCTTTACCGTCATGCTCCGGCTGATCGGCTTGGTCAAGCCGCTGGCCGGCTATATGGCTTTGGCGATCTTGATGGGTCTGGTGGGGCATCTCTGCGCGAGCTTCATCACGATCTTCGGCGGCTACGCTGTGCTCGACCTGCTGGGGTTCCGGACTCCCGTTGCGCTCACGGCGGTCTTTATCTGCGTGCTGGTGTTTGCGCTGGTGCGCGGCGGTTTCCGCTATGCGGAGCAGGCGTGCAACCACTTTATCGCCTTCAAGCTCCTGGCGCTGATTCGCGATCACGTCTTTCGCGCGCTGCGCCGCCTCTGCCCCGCCAAGCTCGAAGGGCGCGACAAGGGCGACCTGATCTCGGTCATCACCTCCGATATCGAGCTTCTGGAAGTCTTTTATGCGCACACCATCTCCCCCGCAGCCATCGCGCTGCTGTTCACGGTGATTCTCTGCGGCTTCATCGGCAGCTACCATCCGCTGTTGGGATGCCTCGCGCTGCTGGCGTATGTCACGGTGGGCGTGATCGTGCCCCTTGTCACCTCGCGTCTTTCCAGCGATAACGGGCTGCGGTTCCGCACGGAATCCGGCGCGCTTTCCGGCTTTGTGTTGGACAGCCTGCGCGGCCTTTCGGAAACCATCCAGTTCGGCTGCGGCGCACAGCGCCTTGATGGAATGAACGCCCGCACCGACGCGCTCTCCGAAGAGGAGTCACGCATGAAGCGGGTTTCCGGCCGCAACATGGCGGTGACGAACACGGCGATTCTGCTGTTTGACCTCATCATGCTGCTGGTTTCCGCGCTGCTCTACCGCCAAGGACAAATCGGGTTTGACGGTGTGGTGATCCCGACGCTGGCGCTGTTTTCCTCCTTCGGACCGACCATTGCGCTGTCCGCGCTGGGCGCAACGCTGCAAAACACCTTTGCGGCGGGCAACCGCGTGCTCGACATACTGGACGAAACCCCGGCGGTCAGCGCAGTGACCGGCCAGCCGGAAGTGAGCTTTGACGGCGCGTCCGCCGAACATGTCACCTTCTCCTACGGCGGCGAGAACATACTGACCGACGTATCGGTGCAGGCGCCCAAGGGCGCGGTGATCGGCATCGTCGGCCGCAGCGGCAGCGGCAAGTCCACGCTGCTCAAGCTGCTGATGCGCTTTTGGGATGTGCAGCAGGGGCGCGTGACGATTTCCGGCACGGAGGTCGCCCGCATCAACACGGACAACCTGCGCCGCATGGAGAGTTTCGTGACACAGGAGACGCACCTCTTCCGCGACAGCATCCGCAAAAATCTGCTCATCGCCAAGCCCGACGCAACCGATGAGGAGTTGACCGCAGCCTGCCAAAAGGCTTCTGTACACGATTTCATTCAGGCGCTGCCGCGGGGCTACGATACGCCGGTGGGAGAACTGGGCGATATGCTCTCCGGCGGGGAACGCCAGCGGCTCGGCCTGGCGCGCGCGTTCCTGCACAATGCAGACCTGATGCTGCTGGACGAGCCGACGAGCAATTTGGACAGCCTGAATGAAGCGATCATCCTGCGCTCTCTGGATCAGGCGTGCGCGGGCAAGACCGTCCTGCTCGTCTCCCACCGCGCCTCCACCATGCGGATTGCGGACAAAGTCTACTCCGTCGAACACGGGAGAATGAGCTGATGAAGAATATCGCCCTGAAGCGCGAGCGGGAAAAGCGCATGGTCTCCCAGATGATCGCGCTCTACTGCCGCAAAAAGCATCGCACGCGCGGCACGCTTTGCTCCGACTGCGCCGCTTTGGAATCTTACGCCCGCAGCCGATCGGAGCACTGCCCTTTTATGGAAACCAAAACCTTCTGCTCCAACTGCCGCGTTCACTGCTACAAGCCCGAAATGCGCGAAAAGATTCGCGCGGTCATGCGTTTTTCCGGCCCACGGATGCTGTTTGTGCATCCCGTCGCCGCGATTCGCCATGTGATCGAAACTCGACGCGAAAAGAAACGATTGGAGAAAATGCCGTGACGATCAAACGAATGATTTTTCTAATTGTCGGCTGCGTAAGCCTTGCGCTGGGCTGCATCGGCATCGTGCTGCCCGTTTTGCCGACGGTGCCCTTCTTTCTTTTGACGGTGTTCTGCTTTGCCAACTCCTCGCAAAAACTCCACGATTGGTTCATCGGCACCAGGATGTACAAAAAGCACCTGGAATCCTTCGTGCAGAAAAAAGGAATGACGATCCGCGCCAAGGTCACGATCCTCTCCTCCGTGACGCTCCTCATGGGCCTCGGCTTTGCACTGATGTTACGCAAGGGACTGTGGATTCCCTGCACAATTCTCGGCGTGATCTGGATTTGCCATCTGATCTATTTTCTTCTCGGCGTCAAAACCCTCCGTGCCGAAGACTGACAAACGTCAAAAATGCGATTGCGTTTCTGCAATCGCTTTTTCTTCTATCTCTATGCTTCCTCGCCGATGCGGATCGTCCGTCCGCCCAACGTTTCGTAGACGCGGTGAGAAATGGAGAGCACGGTGCGCCCTTCCGACGCGCGGCGAAGCGCCTCCATCACGCGAGCCTCGGTTTCCGCATCGAGATTGGCCGTGATCTCGTCCAACAGCAGCACGGCAGGGTCTGCGGCGACAGCGCGCGCGATGGAGAGCAGCTGCCATTCTCCCTGCGAGAACATGCCGTCCGAGCAGGGCGTGTCATACCCCTGCGGAAAGGAACGAATCACGCCGTCCAGCCCGGCCAGGTGCGCGGCCTTTTCCGCCCTCTCGCGCGTGATGCGTTTATCGCCCAGCGCGATCTGATCCACCACGGTGCCGGGTACTCTGGCAAAGTGCTGCTCCACGCAGTCGATGCAGCCACGGCGCTCGCCGTCCGTGATGTCGGAAACGTCCACGCCGCCGATGGTGAGCGCGCCTTTTTCCGGCTTATAAAGCCCCAGTAGCAGCCGGAACACGGTGCTCTTGCCCGCACCCGTGCGGCCGACCAGCGTTACCTGCTCGCCGGATTTCACGGTAAAGGACAAATCCGACAGCACAGCGTGCTCGTCGTAGCCAAACGTGACGTGAGAGAGTACCACGTCCCCGCGCGGACTTTCCCTCCGGCATTCTTCGGGGATCACGCGTTCCGGTTGCGCCAGAAATGCGTCGATGCGCTTGACGCCTGCCATGGCGGACTGAATGGTCTGGATCTCCATACCCAGGCTCTCGATGGGGGTAAAGATGCGGGAAATATAGTTGATGACCGTGACCGACGTACCGACCGACATGCCGAACAGCGCCAGCACCTTCGCGTTTCCGGAAGCGGAGAGCAGCATCACGATGCCGACCACTGCGGCGTTGATCCCCAGAACAACGGGCGAATAGATCGCGTCATAGAAATTTGTCTTTTCCACCGCGGCATAGCTCTCGCCGATGCGGCGGTCATAGCGCTTTTCCATGTAGTTTTCCAGACCGAGCGCGTGGATGGTCCGGATGTTGTGCAGCGCTTCGGGCACCTGGCCGGAGATGCCGGCGACCGCGCGGCGGTTTTCAAGCTGCGCCGCCAGCATGCGCTTCTGCACATGGCGCGTAAAGACCGTCAGCACCGGCAACACGAGGAGCAACAGCAACGCAAGCCCCGTGTTCTTGACGGCAATGACCGCAAAAATCGAGATCAGGCGGCAGACATCTGCTGCCATCGAGATCACGCCGGAGGTAAACAGCGCCTCCACCGTGTCGACATCGCCGGAGAACCGCGCGGCAATCTCGCCGGGATTCTGCCCCGCCAGCGTCGATGCTTCCAGATGCGTCAGCTTCTGCGACATTTCGGAGCGCAGCGCGTGCGTCATCTTCTGGCCGAACATCTCCAGCAGAATCTCCTGCCCGGAAGCCAGCGCGCCTTCCAGCGCCAGGCTGCCGAAATACGCCAGCACCGCGCCGAAGGTCAGCGCTACGCCGCCGGTCAGTTTATCGATCACCTGTCCCAACAGCAGCGGAGGCAGCAGGGAAGCCAGCACCGAGGCCGCCGTGCACAGCAGCGTGCCCGTGCTGAGCAGCTTATGCGTCGCCGCGGCAGACCGAACGGCGGCAAACACGCCTTTTTTATTCTTCTTCACGCGAAGCACCTCCCGTCTGGCTTTCATACAGGCTGCGATAGGCCGGAACCTTTTCGCACAGCTGCGCATGCGTGCCGATCGTCACCGCGCCGTCCGCCATGAAGATCACCCGCTTCATTTCGGGGAAATGGTAGAGCCTGTGCGAAATCAACAGCACTACCTTGTCTTTCGCATATTCCTTGAGCCGGGCAAACACCGCATCCTCCGTCCCCCGGTCGAGCGCGGAAAACGGGTCGTCCAGCACGAGCACCGGGCGCGGGTGCGCCAACGTTCTGGCCAGCGCCAGCCGCTGCGCCTGCCCGCCGGATAGGCGCACGCCGCTGCTGCCGACCACGGTTTTCAGCCCCTGTTCCATCGCGCGCACCTCATCGTCCAGCGCGGTCATTTTCAGCCACTGCATCGCGTCGCCCTCGTCGCCGCAGAGCACGTTGGCCTCCACCGTGTCGTTCCAAAGCTCCGGATCGTGGCCGAGATAACCGATCGTCTCCGCAATCTCCCGCGGCGCAAAGTCCTTCAGCTCCTTCCCGCCGATGCGCACAGAGCCGCCATAGGGTCTTTCGCTCAGAAACACGCATCCCAGCGTCGATTTACCACAGGCAACCGGCCCGGTCACGCCGATGATCTCGCCGGGCTGCGCCGCAAAGGACAGGCCGGAAAAGATGTTCTCCCCGCCCTCATAGGCAAAAGAGAGGTTCTGCGCTTCCACCGTTTGCCCGGCCGGGATTTGCAGCGGCGCAAGCTCCTCCGGCGTTTTCATCAGGGGCTTGATGCGCTTCCAGGAAACTTCCGCGCGCTGCACCGCATTGAACAGCTTCGCCGCCTTGGAGGATTTGGTCGCCATTTTGACAAAGCAGGAGAGAAAGGTCGTAATCGCCGCGATGTCCCACGCGCGCCAGCCCGTGCCCAGCACGTTCTTTGCGCCGAACCAGAGGATGAACAGCACGCTCAGGTTCGACACCACCAGATACAGCGGCGGCAGCGCGGATTGCCAGACGTTCGCGCGCACAGCGGAGCGCTCATAGCCGCCCAGCGCCTCTTCGTAGCGCTCTTCCCGCGCGTTCTCGCAGCCGTAGACGCGGTAGGTCACGGCATTGCGCGCGCGGTCGAGCGTCGCGGCGCTGAGCGCGGAAGCGGCCTTTTTATATGCCGCACTCGCGCGCTGCACGGGCTTTTTCATCCACTCCGCGCAGATATAGGAAACCGGCGGGAAGATCATGCACAGCAGCGCCAGCCGCCAATCGTAGACGAACAGCATCACTGCATAGCCCACCAGCGCAACGCCGGTATCAAAAATCTCTGTGGTGAATTTGCGCATGCCCTCCGCACAGTCGTCCACGTCGGAAATGGCCTTGGTCATCCATTCGCCCGCGCCTTCGTTTTCCAATTCCGCACGGCTGCAGCGGATCAGGTTGGCATAGAGCACGCCCTTCATGCGGCGGTTGATGTTGTTGGCAAAGCGCCGCACATAATACCGCTTGACGAAGCGCGCCGCCTGCACCAGCAGCGTCACGGCGATATACGCCCCGACCAGCACCGCCATGGACGCGGCGGTCTGATTGCCGCCCAGGATATCGGCCAGGCACTGTGCCATTCGGCCCTCGAACCAAGGCCCGGCGAGCAGACCAATGTTGTAGATGAGTCCAGTCAGCGTTACAAAAGTCAGCGGCAGCCATTCCAGCCGGAAATACGCGCCGATGCGGTCCGGTTGGAAGGCAGTTTTCTCATTTTTCCGCATGAGCTTTCTCCTCCAGCTTTTCCTTGATGTGCGGGAATCCCGCGCGGCTTTCCTCCTTGGAGCGGCGGTAAACAGCGTCCAGCGCTTCAAAGAACGCTTCCTTTTGTGCATCGTTCAATCCTTCCATCAGGTAGTCGTAAAAAGCGCTCTCCGCTTCGGCCTTTGCATCGCGCAATCCCTCCGCCTTCTCCGTCGGATAGAGCAGCTGGCTGCGCCCATCCTTGGGATTGGGCTCGCGCCGCAGGTATCCCTTGCGCTCCAGGCTTGCCGTACGGCGCGCGATGGCCGCCTTGTCGGAATTGAGCGTTTCCGTCAGTTCCGCCTGCGTCACGCCCGGGTGATGCCGCACCGCGTGGATGCAGTCGATCTCCGCCGTGCCTACGCCGTCCCCGCGCAGCGCCAGCAGCACCAAATGCTCCGCCTCGCGGGCAATCTTCGTGATTTTCCTCGCCGGGTGCTCCATAGGATCTTTCCCTCTCTTTTTGCTTGCAGCGTCAACCATCTAGTTGTACCTACAACTTATTTTGCCGAAAGTGTAACACAACCACAGAAAGAGTTCAAGGGCTGTCCTCGGAAAATTTTCAGTTTTCTGATTTATGCTATGAAAATTTAGGAAAACACAGGAAAACGCGCGTTGACCCGCCGGTTGCTTTTCTTTATACTTGTCCTCACGAGCGGAAGATCGGTCCGCTCACGGGGCTGATGCGCCGCATAGGCGCCGCAGTGCGTCAGCAGACTTTCATCCGGTCAAATCTTTTTCATCTGCAAGGAGCCTGCCTCATGAACAAATTGGAAAAACTTTTTACCATCGCCGATATCGCCGAAATGACTTCGCTTTCCGACCGCAGCATCCGCAACTATCTGCGCAATGGACTGCTGACCGGCCAGAAGGTCGGCGGTCAGTGGCGTTTCACCTCGCAGGATATCATGAACTTCTTCCACCGGAGCGACGTCAGAGCATCGGTGACCAAGCAATGGAAGCTGGATATACTCGATTTTATCGACGGCGTGAACCCCGCCTCCGAAGGTGAGCGCCAGGCCTGCACCGTCGTCGATCTCTACCTCTCCCGCGAAGAAGCAGATGCCTGCAACGAAAAGGTCAGCGATTATTTTTCCGCCTGCCCGCCCTCTTCCGATGCGGCTCGCGTCCACTTCGAGTATTCGGAAAAGGAGCGCCGCGCGCGATTCACGCTCTTTTCCACCCCGTCCATCGCCGCCGCTGTGCTGAACCTGCTGAAATAATCGCATCCATAAAGCATCGCCTGCCGCTCCGGAGAGCGGCAGGC
>CAJJNQ010000034.1 GCA_905193155.1 uncultured Christensenella sp. | reverse complement strand
GACCCTTCAGGCCGCTTAATTCAAATAATGTCTAACTTTTGGGGTTCACTTCATTATCGACCAGTCCGGTTTTATGCTTCAGGGAGATATAGCCGATGATGGACATCGTCAGCGCGCCGATGGTATCGACGATCAGATCCTTCATGGTATCCATCAGCGCCGCCTGGCCGATCTTTCCGGTGCCGTCCTCGAAGGCGAACTTCTGCATATTGGTGCCAAAGAGGGAATCCACCGAGAATTCATAGATTTCCCAGATCATGCCCATGGTCATCGCAAAGCAGAAAGTGAAGAATGCAACAAACAGAGGGCTCAGGTTGACCGGTACGCTGTCGGATCTGTTGAGCACCGAAATCACCGTATAGCCCAGCGCGCCCAGCATTGCGCCGCTCAGCCCATGCAGAAAGGTATCCCAGTGAGGCACGTTGTAATAAAAAGCCATGACCTCTCCCAAAAAGATCGCGCCGTACAAAAATAACGTATAGAGCACCATCATTTTGGATGGAATGATGAAATTATGTCGTTTTTGCAGGATCTTCGGCCCGATGATCGCCACGATGCCCAATGCACATTGCAGCAGCATCAGCACATAGTCGCTCTTGGTGCGCTCAAAGACGATCTGCGTGTGCGACGGTGCAAGCACCAGCACCACAATGATATAAATCATCGCCGCAACCAACGACAGCAGCACGAACCATCCGGTAAAAGCAGACCAGTTGATTTTCCTTTTTCCTGCATTGCCTCTCTTCTTCATTCTCATCCTCCGTTCTTGAAATTCTTATTCTTCAGTTTATCCAAAATTGATCTTTTTTGCAAGACAAAAAACGCTGCACTCCGCACGGTTTCGGCTGAATGCAGCGTTTTTTCATCTCATTTACTTTTCAATCATCAATGCAAAGCCGCCGTTGACAGCCAACGGAATGGTTTTCTCATCGCCCTTGCGCACCTTGAAGGATTCGATGCGCATCCTGTGCAGGTCATGGTTGTGCAGCGCGGGGCGGCTGGCCATGGCGTCTATCTTCTGCACCAGCGCTTCATCCGCAGGCGGCAACGCGCCCTCCGCCACATCGAAGGGGCGCAGGTCGCCCAAATCGTCGGCATAGAGCGTCGCGGTGTATTCCGCGCCCTCGTCCAGGAAGTCAAAGCGGAGCTTAACATTGCGCGGGCGGCGTGCGCAGATCGCCGCTACATACCAATTCTCGTCCTTCTTGCGCGCCATGGTCACAAACGATCCCGGATATCCCTCCAGCACATGGGTTTCATCCCAGCTGGTAGGCACTTTGGACAGAAACGGCCTCGCCGGATGGTTCAGCACAACCTCCGCGCCCTCGCCGATGTGCAGAATATAAGAGGTAAAGATCACGGTCAGCGCGGTCTGGTGCGCGTCGGTGGTGCCGGTCAGATAGGTTTTATAGCAAACCGGCGTATAATCCATTGGTCCCATGGCATTGCGGGTGAAGGGCAGCGTGCAGTTGTGCGCCGCATCCGGCCCCATCGGCAGGAAAGAGGAGAAATTCTGCAAATACTCCGCGCCGAGCACACCTTCGCGCGTCATGAGATGCGGCCAGGTGCGGATTTCGCCCGCGGGCTTCATGCAGCCGTGGAAATTGACCATCAGTTTATACTTGGCCGCCGCGCGCGCCAAATAGTCGTATTGCTTCACGCGCTCGGCACGATCGCTTTCAAAGAAATCGATCTTAACGCCGACCACGCCCCAGGACGACCAGAGCCTGAACTTTTCGTCCGCGATTTCAGGTGAGCGAATATCCTTGCTGTGCTCCCACAGCCAGATCTTCACGCCCTTGCCCTCGGCGTACTTCACCAGCTCGGCAATGTCCACATATCCCGGCCAGCCGCCGTCGGCCAGATAATACGGGAATCCCATCTCCGCCGCATAATCGACATATTCGCGGCAGCGTTCGGGGTCGCGGGTCGAGGCGTTTTCCGTCATCCAGCTCCAGGCCGAAACGCCGGGGCGAATGAACGAGGTATCTTTGATCTCGCACGGAGGATTCAGGTTTTCCAGCAGGTTGGAGGATACAATGTCGTCCAGGCTGCCGCACATCACCACGCGCCAGGGCGTGACGACGGGGAAGCCGGTCTGCGTGGGGCTGAGCTGATCGGGCGCACGGCGGACCATCAGCAGTTCAGGCTTTTCTTCGTCAGAGAGCAGCGTGCTTCCGCCGTAATCGCCGAACACCGCCGCCTCGGCATACAGCGCCCAAACGCCATTGCCGCACTCCGCCAGCACCGGGAAGGCCAAACGATTTTGTGCCAGATCACAGCGCGGAATGGGCTGATACATATCCTCATAAGAGAATATATATTTCATGCCGTAGACCTGATGCGCACTCTGCGGCAGGGCAAAGCCGGTTCTCTCCTCCAGCACACTGCCTTCGCCCTCGCCGTCCACGATCATGCGCAGTGCCACGCCGTCATTATAGGCGCGCGCCTCCACTTGCAGGGTTTCCTCGTGTTTTTCCAGCAGCAGGGTCAGGGTGTTGGCATGGTTTCGGCAGACCTTTTTCTTGAACGCGGGAATGGTGTAGGTCTCGTCCACCACCGCATAAGTGTTGTCCATCAGCGTCAATCCGTGCGTCAGATCGCCCTCGCGCAAGCGGATGCCCAGCGGGGACTCGTCCGCCAGCGCAACGCCATCCTTGCTGACGCGGTAGCTCAGGCAGCCGTTCTGCAGCGTCAAGTGCAACTCCACGCGGCCGTTCGGCGATTGGATCGAATAGCAGGGCATAAAGTTTTCCTCCTTATTTTTTCTCTTTCTTCTCAAAAAGCAGAGGATTCCGTTTTCGGTCTTCTGCCTTTAGAGTATCAGTTTCCTTCCAGAAAGGCAAGGCGTTTTTAGCGGTTCGATGCAAATCTTTCAATGCGTTCGGGCAATCTATTCCAAAGGCGTGAAGCATCAGCCGTTCCGCCTTCGGAAAGGAGCGAATTCATTTGTTTTTTCTCAAACATTTTCTGCAAAAAATCGCCGCCATGCTCGTCGCGGCGCTGGCGCTGAGCCTTTGCGGCTGTGCCTGCTCGGGCGGCGTTTCTCCCTCGCCCTCTGCTTCCGCTTCGCCCACCGCTGTGCCCGAAACCGCCTCGCCGGTTCCACAGGCGGACTACGCACTGCCGGAACAGCTGACGCTGGACGGCGAGGGGCTGCCGCTGGCGGAGATTTATCGCACGGACATCGGCGCGGTAGAGACGATGGATCTGGAAAGCTACCTGATGGGCGTAGTCGCAGGCGAGATGCACAACGATTGGCCCATCGAAGCGCTCAAGGCGCAAGCCATCATCGCGCGCACCTTTGCGCTGCGCTTCATTGCGGACGGCGGCTCCCAATACGACGGCGCGCAGCTTTCCACCGACATCGATGAAGCGCAGGCATACGATCTGTCGGCCGTCAACGACGCCGTGCGTCGCGCGGTGGAAGAGACGCGCGGGCAGGTAATTCTCTGTCAGGGCGAGCCGATTCAGGCATGGTTCCACGCACACGCCGGGGGCGTAACCGCACGGGCGCGCGAGGGTCTGAACTACAACAAGCCGGAGCCACCCTACACCAAATCCATCCAGGTGCGCGAATCCGATAAAGCGCCGGAGAACGTGCGCAGCTGGACAGCGGAATTCTCATTGGAGGAAGTGCAGGCCGCGCTGGACGAACTGGGCGGCGGAGACGCTTCGCAGCTCGCCATCGGCCAGCGCGGCGAATCGGGGCGCGTGACGACTTTCACGGTGGGCAGCGGCGAGGTCAGCGCCGTCGATCTGCGCAGAGCGCTGGACAGCACACGCTTAAAGTCCACACTGCTGACCGACCTTGCAGTAGAAAACGGCGTTGTACGCTTTTCCGGCGCGGGTTACGGCCACGGCGTGGGAATGTCGCAATGGGGCGCCTACGAAATGGCGGCCGAGGGCAGTACCGCCGAAGAGATCATTCAGAAGTTTTATCAGGGAGTCGAAGTCGCACAGATCTACGGAAAATAAATGCAAAAATCGCATTGCCTGTAATGCGGTTTTTGCATGAAACGGATAAAGATCTGGTTTATTCCACTTCAGCAAGTTCTTCCTGCCGAGATGCCTCCGGCACGCGGAACACCAGGATCGCCTTGGCTGAATACTGCACGCTTTGGACGGGCAGCTCATAGCGCAGCGCCCCCTCCTTGAGGACGCTCGACGCAGCTTCCGGGCGGAACATCTCCGTTTCGCTCAGCCAGTTGGATTTGCCGACAAAGCGCGCGACAAATTCGGTGGCCGGATGGTGATAAACGGTTTCCGGCGCGTCGTATTGCTCCACGCGCCCGCCGCTCAGCACCGCGATGCGGTCGCTCATGCTCATCGCCTCGGTCTGGTCATGGGTCACAAAGACGGAGGTAATGCCCAACGCGGAGGTCAGTTCCGTCAGCTCGTGCCGCATTTCCTCCCTGAGCAGCGCATCCAACGCGGAGAGCGGTTCGTCAAACAGAATGCACCCCGGCTGAACGGCGATGGCACGGGCAAAGGCGACGCGCTGCTGCTGATCGCCGGACAACTGGTGAGGATAGCGCTTTTCAAAGTCCTCCAGATGCACGGTGCGCAGCGCGTCGCGCACTCTGCTCTGCAAATTCTTTGTGTCCTTCCGCGCCCGCAGGCCGAACGCGACGTTTTCAAACACCGTCATGTGCGGCCAGAGCGCAAAGTCCTGAAACACAAAGCCGAGATTTCGCTTTTCCGGCGGCAGATTGATCTTCTGCTTCCCGGAGAACACACAAACATCGTCCAACCAGATTTCACCCTCGTCCGGTGTTTCCAAACCGGCGATCATCCGCAGAAGCGTCGTCTTGCCGCAGCCGGAAGGGCCGAGCAGTGTGGTAAAGCTCCCGTTCCGGATCGTCAGCGTTGTGGGCTGGATGACCCGTCTTTTATCAAAGCTCTTTGCAATCCGATCCAATCGTATTTCCATAGCCTTCCTCTTTTCCGTATTCCTCCCTAAAGATAAAAGCAAAGAAATTCAGTCAACCCTCTTTCAGGATCGACCGAATTTCTTTGCTTTTTGGTTTTATTTAGAACTTAAATCGCCATGCCGGTCTTAAACTGGATGTTGTAGAGCTTGGCGTAGAAGCCGTCGGCGGCGAGCAGCTCATCGTGCGTACCCTGCTCCACAACCTCGCCCGCGTTGATGACGAGAATCTTGTCCGCGTTGCGGATGGTGGAGAGGCGGTGTGCAATGATGAAGGATGTGCGTCCCTCCATCAGCTTGAGCATCGCGTCCTGAATCTTGATCTCGGTGCGGGTATCGATGGACGAAGTGGCCTCGTCCAGGATCAGCAGATCGGGATCGGCCAGAATGGCGCGCGCAATGGCGATGAGCTGGCGCTGTCCCTGCGAGATGTTGCCTGCATTATCGGCCAGCACAGTATCGTATCCCTGCGGCAGGTGGATGATGAAGCTGTGCGCATTGGCCATATGCGCGGCCTGCTCCACCTCTTCGTCCGTCGCGTCCAGGCGGCCATAGCGGATGTTTTCCCGCACGGTTTCGGAAAAGAGATACGTATCCTGCAGCACCATGCCCACGCGGCGGCGCAGCGAATTGCGAGTGATCTCCTCAATCGGCGTGCCGTCGATGAGAATCGAACCGCTGTCTTTGTCGTAGAAGCGGGTCAAAAGCGAGATGATGGTGGTTTTGCCCGCGCCGGTGGGACCGACAATGGCGACCTGTTCGCCCTTGTGCGCGGTGATGGTGGCGTGCTTGAGCACGGGCTTGCCCGGCACATAGGAGAAGGTCACGTCTTCCATATCGATGTTGCCTTCCACATCCTGCACGTCCTTTGCACCCGCATCATCCTTCTCCGGCTGCTCATCCATGACCTGGAAGACGCGCTCCGCACCGGCCAGCGCCGACTGGATGGTGTTGAACAGGTTGGCAATTTCCGAAAGCGGACGTGCGAAGTTCTTCATGTAAAGCAGGAAGGAGAACACGATGCCGATCGTCACCGTGCCGCCCAAGCCGTTTGCCGAGCGAATGGCCAACCAGCCGCCCGCGACCGCGACGATGAGGTAGGTGATGTTGCTGATCATGTTCATGAACGGACCCATCACGCCCGCCACGACCTCGGCCTTGGTGCCGCTGCGGCGCAGGTTGGCGTTAAGACCGGCAAAATCGCGCTTGTTTTCCTCCTCGCGGGAAAAAAGCTTGATGACCTTCTGGCCGGAGACCATTTCCTCAATATATCCGTTGATCGTGCCCAGATTCTTCTGCTGCTCGCGGAAGAAGCGGCGGCTGAAACGCGCGATGATGCGCGTGACGAGGAACATCAGAGGCATGGTGAGCATCGAGATCAGCGTCAGCAGGGGGCTGAGCATGATCATGGCCACCAGCGTGCCCACGACGTTGATCACGCCGGAAAACAGCTGCGTCACCGATTGGGAGAGGGTGTTGGATACATTGTCCACGTCGTTGGTCAGGCGGGACATGATGTCGCCGCTGGAATGGGTGTCAAAGTACTTCAGCGGCAACTCGCACAGGCAGTCGAACAGATCCTTGCGGAGCTTAAAGGAGGTCTTCTGCGCCACATAGATCATGTTGGTGTTCTGGAAGTAGGAACAGACCGTGGTCACGGCGTAAAGCAGCAGGCTGACGCCAACCAGCCGCGCCAGGCCCGGCATATCGCCCACCGCGATATAATCGTCCACCGCGATGCCCGCAAGGCGCGTGATCAGAATCGAAATCAGCGCAGACACTGCGCAGAGTATGCTGATGAGCACGATGCGCCCGATGTGTTCGGAGATATACTTAAGCAGGCGCTTGAAGGTGCCCTTCGCGTCCTTGGCCTTGGCGTGCTCCATCATGCCGCGCGGACCGCGGCCGCGGCCGGGGCCTCCGGGGCCGGGGCCGGGGCCGGGACGGCGTTCTTCTCTTTCTCTGTTTTCAGACATCAGGCAATCGCCTCCTCTCCCCACTGGGACGCCACGATCCCGCGGTAAACCTCGTTGCTGCGGATCAATTCCTTGTGCGTGCCCTGCCCCACAATCACGCCGTCCTCCATCACAAGGATGAGATCGGCGTCCGCAATGGCGGAAACGCGCTGGGCAATGACAAAGGTCACGCCCTTGCCGATTCTGCGGCGCAGCGCTTCCTGGAGCTTGGCTTCGGTCTCGGTATCGACCGCACTGGTAGAATCGTCCAGAATCAGAATATCGGGATTCTTTGCAAAGGTGCGCGCGATGGAAAGTCGCTGCTTCTGTCCGCCGGAGAAGTTCTTGCCGCGCTGCTCCACAACCGAGTGAATGCCGTCGGGTAGCTTGGAGACGAACTCCGTCGCCTGCGCGTCGGCCAGCGCTCTGTCCAGTTCCTCTTCGGAACAGTCTCCGCCGCCCCAGCGCAGGTTGCTCTCAATATCGCCGGAGAACAGCAGGCTCTCCTGAAGCACTACGCCGATATGACGGCGCAGCGCATCCATGTCCATATCGCGCACGTCCACGCCGCCGATGCGCACCGCGCCGGTGCTGACGTCGTAAAGGCGCGGGATGAGCGATACCAGCGTGGATTTACCCGAACCGGTGTTGCCGATGATACCCACGCGCTGGCCGGGCTGCACGGCGAAGCTGACGTCCTTGAGGACGTATTCCGGATCCGCCGCGTTATAGGAAAAATTCACATGATCGAATTCCACGGCGTAATTGTCCGGCATGACGGGGCTTTCCGGATTGTTGATGGAAGGCTCCGTATTCAGCACTTCCGCGCAGCGATCCACGGCAACCTTGGCGCGGGAGAAGCCCAGCATCATCATCACGGCCATCATCAGGCTGGACAGCACCTGCATCAAATAGGTCATAAACGCCATGATCTTGCCGGTTTCCAGCAGTCCTTCGTTGACCAGGTTGCCGCCGAACCAGATCAGCGCCACAACCGACACGCCCATGACAGCGTTGATGATGGGCCAGAGCAGCACCATGCGGTTCATCGCCTGCATCGACCAGTTCATCAAGTCCTCGTTGGCAATTTTGAAGCGGGCACGCTCCCTGTTTTGCCCGACAAAAGCCTTGACCACGCGCACACCCAGCAGGTTTTCGCGCATGACGGTGTTGACGCGGTCGATCTTCTGCTGCATCTTGGCAAACATCGGGAAAGTGCGTATCGCCACCACGCTGACCGACACCGCCAGCACGGGGATCGCCACCACAAAGATCAGCGAAAGCCGCGGGCTGATGGCAATGGCCATCACCAGCCCGCCGATGCAGGAAAGCGGCGCGCGCACCAGCATGCACAGCATCATGCGCAGCGCATTCTGCAAAAGGGTGATGTCGTTGGTCAAACGGGTGATCAGCGACGAGGTTTGGAGCTTGTCGATCTCCGCAAAGGAGAAGGTCTGAATCTTGTCAAACAGCCCCTGGCGCAGGCGCGCGCCGGAATCATAGCTTGCCTTGGCCGAAAGCATGGTGCAGCCAGCGCCGCCGACAATGCCCAGCAGCGCAACCCCCAACATCTTGACCCCTGTGGCCCAGACCTGGCTCATCTCGCCGCTGGCCACGCCGATATCGATAATATCGGACATCAGCGTCGGCTGCATCAGATCGCAGAGCACCTCCAGTACCATCAGCAGCGGCGCCAGAATGATCAGCGGCCAGCTGCCGTTCAGGTATTTGACGATTTTCTTCATATTTCACCATCCTTCATCAGATTATCGTGGATCCGCAGCAGATATTCTTCCAGCGTAGCGCGTTCCTTCTGGGTGAACCCGGTCAGCGCACGCTCCTCTGCCTTTGCAAAAACCTCCTGGACATACGACTGTTTTTCTCTTCCCAGTTCGGTCAGATAGACGCGCAGCGCGCGCTTGTCCCCCTTGACGCTTTCCCGCCGAACGTAGCCCTGTTCCTCCATCCCCGCAAGTGCGGAGGTAATCGATGCAGGATCAAAATGCGACCGGTCCGCCAACTCCCGCTGGATGCAGCCGTCATGCTCGGAAAGATAATCCAGTATCCACGGCTGAGCTCGCGTGATGCCCGCTTTCGCAAAGGCCGCGGAAGTAACGCGCCGGAAGAGATGAGCGACAAACTGCATCAGCATCAGCCGATAGTGCTTCATGCCTTTCCCCTCCTTGTAGTTAGGATTTCAACAATTGAAATTCCAATTGTTTTCGATGGATAGTATACGCTTGCTTCCTTTTTTTGTCAACAAAAAAAGAGGCGGCAAAATGCCGCGCTCCCAGTTGATTTTTCGTCTTTTCCGGGAAAACCCGTTATCGGTTGGCCAGATCCTCCAGCTTGGCGATGTTGGCATTGGAACCGATGGCCACCAGCACATCCCCGCTTTCCAGCACGTCGATGCCCTGCGGGGCGACGGAAATATCTCCGTTGGGATGACGAATCGCCATGACGTTGATGCCGTAGCGCACGCGCAGATTCAGCTCCTTCATGGTCTGTCCCTCCCAGCGGCGCGGGACGCTGATCTCCACCAGCGAATAGTCCGGCGAAAGCTCGATGTAGTCCAATATACTGGTCGAAACCAGGTTGTAGGCCGTGCGCACGCCCATATCACGCTCGGGGGAAACCACCTTGTCCGCACCGACGCGCTGAAGCACCTTGGCGTGCAGCTCACTCTTGGCCTTGGTCAGCACGAACTTAACGCCCAGTTCCTTGCACAGCATCGTGACCAATATGCTTGCCTGCAAATCCGAGCCGATCGAAACCACCGCAACATCGAAATTGCGCAGACCCAGCGAGCCCAGCTCCGCCTCGTCGGTCGCGTCCGCGCACACCGCATGCGTCACGGAATCCGCGATCTCATCGATGCGCTCGACGTTGCTGTCGATGGCCAGCACCTCGTGGCCCATTTTATACAGCTCCGTGGCCACCGATACGCCGAAGCGCCCCAGGCCGATGACGACAAACTGCTTCATAACTCTATCCTGCTCCTTCCAGATTTGAGAGGGAATTCTCTTTAACCGATCATGACCTTGCCTTCCGGATACACCAGATGGTTCTGGCCCTTGCTGTGGCGGCGCGTCAGGCCGAAGGCGATGGTCATCAGACCCACGCGGCCGATGAACATGATGGCACACATGACGAGCTTCCCGCCGAAATTCAGCTCCGCTGTCACGCCGATGGTCAGGCCGACCGTGGCAAAGGCGGAGATCACTTCATACAAAATGTTGCCGGAATTGACCGCTTCCGACGGCGGCAGCATCAGCGACAGCGCCAGGAATGACAAAATCACCAGGCACAGCGCCAGCGTAAAGAGCACAACCGCGCGATTGACCAGCGACTGGTTGATGGTGCGGCGGAACACGATGATGCGATCCCGCCCGCGCAGAACATTAACGATGAGCAGGAAAAAGATCCCAAAGGTCGTGGTCTTGAGGCCGCCGCCGGTAGATGCGGGCGATGCGCCGATAAACATCCAGATCAGCGTCAACATCAGCGACGGCGGGGTCAGGTTTTCCTGATCGATGGTCTGGAAGCCCGCCGTGCGGGTCGTGACTGACTGAAACAGCGCCGCCACCGGCCGCACGCCGGGGTGCAGCATGGGGTCTGCCAGCGTCAGGGGATTGTCATGCTCAAACAGGAAGAACAGCACTGCGCCGCTCACGGTCAAGATCGCGGAAATCACCAGCACGAGTTTGGAATGCAGCGTCAGGCGGGAAAAGCGTCCCTGGCTCTTCTGCACATCGAACATTACGGAAAAGCCGATGCCGCCCAGCGTGATCAGCGCCATGATGATCAGCATCACGATGGGGTCGTTGCGGTAAGTCTCAAATCCGCCCGCCAGGTCAAAGCCCGCGTTGCAGAAGGCGGAAATGGCGTGAAAGATCGAATACCATACGCCCCGCGCCACGCCGTGCTTGGGAATCAGCCGGGTCATCAGCAGCACCGCGCCAATGCCCTCGATGGACAGCGTCAGCCCCATGATGCGCATCACCAGCCGCACTATGCCCTGCAGGCCGTCCTCATTTAAGCTGTTGGAGATGAGCAGGCGCTCGCTGAGCGTGATGCGCTTGCGCAGCACGATCAGCAGCATCGTGCCGAAGGTCATGAATCCCAAACCGCCCAGCTGGATGAGCAGGATCAAGATGACCTGTCCCAGCAGCGTCAAATCGCGCCCCGGATCGAGCACGGAAAGTCCGGTCACGCACACGGCAGAGGTTGCGGTAAACAGTGCGTCAATATAGCTCAGCCGCCCGTGCGTACTCGCCGCGGGCAGATGCAGCAGCAGCGATCCTACCAGAATCACCAGAAAGAAGCCCGCCATCAGCACGCGCGAAGGGGCAAAGATTTCCTTTTTTATTTTCAGCACCGTCAGCGTGGACGGGTGCAATGCCGACCGCAGCCACGAGGGCAGCGTCAGTTTCTTTTTTCTCTTCATTCGTCAACCTTCCAAAGGGAGCACCCGCAGGTTGATCCCGCTTATTTGCGCAGGAACGCCGCCACGCGGCGTCCAGATGTACCGTCATTGTACGCCACAGCCCACCTTTCGTCAATCCCGCCGGAAAGTATTTCGATCCTTTTCTCCTTTTCCATTGAAAAGACGTGTCCGCTGCATCGTTTTTTCCACCATGCTCGTCTTATTATTATAGTAACACTTGGATTTGCAAACCACTCTCCTTTGTGTTACACTAAGGATGCTTAAAAAACCCGATCTTTTTCGGAAAGGATTGTTGAAATGAAGCGCAAAGCCTCGAATTTGATCATACTTCTTGTGCTGATCGCAGGCATCGTGGGCGTGATACTCTACGCCCGCGGCAAGCAGCTTACGCCCAGCTACGGCCCGTCGGAATCCTCCGGCACCAAGATGGACAGCGCCGATCTGCCCAGCGGCTCCGCAGGGCTGGTTCTATCGGAACTGATGGTAGAAAACGACAAGGCTGTCCGCGACGAGGACGGCGATTACCCCCGCTGGGTGGAGCTTTACAACTCCACTGCGGGTGATCTGTCTCTTTCCGGCTATTCGCTGTCCGACCGTGATAACGACGCAACGAAATATCCGCTGCCGTCGATCACGCTTTCGGCGGGCGAATACCGCGTGGTGTTCCTCTCGGGCAAGAACCGCGCCGCGACCGACGGCAACCTGCACGCGAGCTTCAAGCTCAGCAGCGATGAGACGCTCTATCTCTTCTCCGGCGCAAACCCGGTAGACTCGGTTTCCGGCTCCTCGACGCAGGCCAACGTTTCCAAGGTCAAGAGCAGCACGGAATGGACGGAAACCCCCCTCTATTCTCCCGGATATGAAAACACGCAGGCCGGTCACGACGCCTACATCGCGCAGTTTGACAAGCGCGGCGAGAGCGTTTTGAAGATCAACGAGGTGCAGTCCTCCAACGCCACGACGCTGACCGATAATCTGGGTCTTACCCCCGATTGGATCGAGATCGTCAACACCGGCTCTTCCCCCATTGATCTTGCGGGCTACGGCCTTTCGGACAGCGTGGACAAGCCGCTGCGGTGGATCTTCCCCTCAGGCACCATCGGCGCTGGCGAGCGCATTCTCGTCTACTGCGACGGCAGCAACGACGTTTCCGCCGAACCCTTTCACACGAACTTTAAGATCTCTTCGGGCGGGGAGACGATTTCGCTCTATTCGCCGGAGGGCTATCTTTACGACCGCGTAGAGGTGCCGGAGCTTCAGGTGGATGCCTCCTATGCGCGCATTCCCGACGGAACGGGCGAGTTCGCCGTGCAGCAAGCGCCCACCCCAAACATGGAAAACACGGTGGAGAGCCAGACCGAGCTCTCCAACCGTTTTTTTGAAGAGAACAACAACGGCATCTACATCTCCGAAGTCATGAGCTCCAACAAAAAGGCGTTGGAAGTGGGTGAAGCTTCTCCGGACTGGGTGGAAATCACCAACCGCAGCGGCAGCGCAGTGAATCTTTCCGGCTACCGCCTGTCCGACAAGCCCACCGCCACGGCGCGCTACTTTTTTCCCGACCTCACGCTGGAGAGCGGGCAGAGCACGCTGTTCTACCTCGTGGGCGCGGGCGTGAGCCTTGGCGAATCCTATGACGCCCAGTGCGCAGCCTTTAAGGCGTCCTCGGCTGGCACGCAGCTGTATCTGTTCGATCCGGACCGCAAGTGCATCGACAAAATCAATGTTCCGGCGCTTTCCTCGGATATTTCCTATGGCCGGGACGCAAACTGCACCGGGCTTTTTTATTTTGCGGAATCCACGCCCGGCTCAGCCAACACCACCACGACCTATTTCGGTCTGTGTGAAAAGCCGACCTTCTCGGAAGAGGACGGCTTCAAGTCCTCCTCGATCAATCTAAGCCTGTCCGCGCCGGAGGGCTCCACCATCTACTATACCACCGATTGCTCCACCCCCACGACCTCTTCCGCGGTCTACACAGGGGAAATCAGCATTGCGAAGAACACTGTCGTGCGCGCCATCGCTGTACGGGATGGATATTTCACCTCGCCCGTTGCGACGCAGACCTTTATCACCGACGCGCCGCACACCGTGCGCGTGGTGTCGCTCTCGACTGACGATAAATACCTCTTCTCCGATGAGATGGGCATGTATACCAATGGTCCCAATTATCAGGAAGCCTTCCCTCACGGCAGTCCCGGACGCGGTGCAAACTTCTGGATGAGCTGGGAATATCCCGTCCACGTCGAGGTCTGGGAGGCCGACGGCACCAAACTCATCGATCAGGACGGCTCCTTCAAGCTCAACGGCCAATATTCCCGTGCGCTGGATCAGAAGTCCTTCGCGGTCTATGCCCGCAGCGACAACGGCAACCCCAGCCGCTTTGACGCCCCGCTCTTCTCCGACCGGGATTACGACAGCTACAAATCCTTTGTGCTGCGCTGCACCGGCCAGGATTACAACCGTGCCCGCATGCGTGACGCCTTCATCACCGGCATGATGAAGGGGCAGGACGTCATGTATCAGGAAACAGAGGTCTGCGTGCTGTACTTAAACGGTCAATACTGGGGACAGTACAACATGCGCGAGCGCGTCAACAAATGGTCGGTCGCCCAGTGGGAGGGCGTGACCGACGAGAGCGTGATCGACAACATCGACCTGCTCAAGGGCAACGGCAACAGCAGCGCCCGTACGCTCAACGGCGACTACAAGGAGTATCAGGAGCTGATCTCCTACTGCAAAACCCACAGCCTGAAGGATCCGGACAATCTCAAATATGTCACCGATCGCGTGGACGTGCAGAACTACTTTGACTATCAGATCGCCGAGATCTTCTGGGCGAATTCCGATAACGGCAACATCAAATACTATCGCGTGCCCGGCGGCAAATGGAAATGGATTCTCTACGATATGGACTGGGCGATGAACAACAGCAGTTCGATCCCCGTCTCGTGGAACACCTTCAACCATGTCTTTGACCCGAAGGGCACGGGCGTGGGCGATGCGTTTGAGACGACGCTTTCCACTTCGCTGCTGGAAAATGACGAAATGCGCGAACTGTTCCTGCAACGCCTGTCTTACTATATGACGGAAGTCCTCACCACCGACAAGGCGCTTGCCGCCATCGACGAGATGTATGAAGCCATGAAGCCGGAAATGGAACGCCATTTCGAGCGCTGGCCGAACGACGGCTCGGTACAAGCCTGGGAGCGCAGCGTTGAGCGCCTGCGCACCTGGGTACAGGAGCGTCCCAAATACGTGGTGCAAAACGCCAAGAGTTATTTCGGTCTCTCGGACAGCCGCATCAGCGAGCTGTTCGGCGATCTGGGAAAGGAGTGACAAACCATGGGACAGTTGATCCCGCCGCTCACGCCGGAGCAACAGCCGCTGCGGCATGAGCAGAAATACTACATCAGTCCCGGCGATGCGCAATACCTTTCCCTGCTGCTGCGCCGCACGATGCAGACCGACCCCCACGCCAATGCCCGCAACGAATACCACATTCGTTCACTCTACTTTGACGACTGTTTTAACTCCGCCATGAGCGACAAGCTCGACGGCGTGATGCACCGCCATAAATACCGCATCCGCATCTACAACTTTTCCGACAAGATCATCCGCCTGGAGCGCAAGAGCAAGCGCGGCGACTACATCAGCAAGCTTTCCTGCTCCATCTCGCGCGACCTGGCCGAGCAGATCATCGCAGGCGACCCCTACGGGCTGGAGACGCTGAATCACCCGCTGCTGCAGGACGTCTACCGCATGATGACGACCTATCTGCTTCGCCCTGCCGTGATCGTGGACTATGTCCGCGAGGCATATATTCATCCCTGCGAGGAAACGCGCGTCACCTTCGATAAGCAGCTGCGCACGGGCTATGTTTCAAGCGATCTGTTCAACCCCGAGCTGCCGACCTATCCCTGTCTGGATTTCAATCAGGTGATTCTGGAGGTCAAGTACAACCGCCGTTTCCCGGAATACGTTCTGCCGCTGGTTTCGTCCATCCCCGCGCAGCGCAGCGCCATCTCGAAATACACGCTGTGCCGCCGGTATGAATTCAATCTCTAAAACTCATGGAGGAGGAAGCATTCCCATGTCTAACAGCACCGTGACCTTTTCGGACGTCTTTAAGGACAAATTTCTGTCTGGCTTCTCACTGGCCACGCAGAACCTGACGCTGCCCAACATCCTGATCTCGCTGGCCATCGCCTTCGCGCTGGGCCTTCTGATCTATTTCATCTACAAAAAGACCTATCGCGGCGTGCTTTACAGCCACAGCTTCAACATCTCCCTGATCATGCTGTGCATGGTCACGACGCTCATCATCATGTGCATTTCTTCCGCTCCGGCGCTGTCGCTGGGTATGGTGGGCGCACTGTCCATCGTCCGCTTCCGCACCGCAGTCAAGGACCCGATGGATACGGTGTATATGTTCTGGGCGATCTCCGTTGGCATCACGGTGGGCGCAAACTTCATCCTGTTCTCCATCATCGGTACGCTGGTCATCGCGGCCGTGTTGCTGCTTCTCTCCTTCACCGGCCACAACGCAGGTCACAACTATCTGCTGGTGGTGCACTATGACGACCGCTACACCAAGGAAGTCACCGGCGCGATCAATAAGATGATCTCCCGCTACAAGCTCAAGTCCAAGACCGCGACCCGCAACGGCATCGAGATGACGCTGGAGCTGCGTTTGCAGGGCAACCGCTCCAACCTGGTGGACAATCTGCTCAACGTCCCCGGCGTGCAGGATGCAACGCTCGTCGCCTTCCAAAACGAGATCGCTTAAATCTTTTCCGCCCCTTTCGGCACCCGCTATCCGGCGTTTTGCCGCATAACGGGTGTTTTTCTCATTCTTTTTGCGCAAGCTGACAGCAGTGCTCTTTGCGAAGGGAGGTTTTTGCTTTGAAAAAGTTGCTTTTATTGTTCCTGACGTTCTGCCTGATGCTTGCAGTGCTTTCCGGCTGCTCGCAGAGGCTGCCCACGCTCACCGTCACCTTCTTTGACGTAGGCAAGGGCGACTGCATCCTGCTGGAATGCGACGGACACGCCGCCATGATCGACGCAGGATTCGACAATACCGCAAATAACATTCTCTCCACTCTGGCGGACAAGGGCATCGACACGTTGGATTTCCTGCTGCTGACGCACATGGACAAAGATCATGTCGGCGGCGCGGACAAGTTTCTGGAAAACCTGACCATTGGCGCGGTGTATGCGCCGGATTATGAGAAGGACGCCAAGCAGTATCAGCAATATGTCGATGCGCTGGCCGCCAGCGGCATGACGGCGATTCACCCCGCAGAGCCGTTGACGCTGTCCTTTGCGCAAGCTCAAATCACGCTGCTCCCGCCGCAGCAGGCAGCCTATGAGCAATCCAACGATTACTCGATTCTGGCGGAACTGGTCTACGGGCAGACGCGCTTTCTGTTTGCGGGCGATGCGGAGAGTGTGCGTTTGCAGGAATATCTATCGGGCACGCCGCACACGGCGGATGTACTCAAGGTACCGCACCACGGCCGCTGGGACGCGCTTTCGGACGATTTCTTCAAGGCTGTGATGCCGCGCTACGCAGTCATCACCTGTGACAGCGACAATATGCCCGATCAACAAGTGCTCGACGCCCTGAAGGCGCTGGGTACGGAAGTACACGGCACGGTCTACGGCGACGTAATCTTCATCTCGGATGGGGCAACGGTTCAGCCCGCCTCGTAGCGTCTCGGAAACGGCACGCCGTACTCCTGCCGAAACAATCGCGCACATCGAAACAGGTTACGGAGGGGGCCGGCACGCGCCCGCCGCCGCAGGCGGCGTTCAGCGCTGCGGCGTTGCCGCAGCGCTGGCCCAGCTTCGCTGGGCGCGCGTGCCGGCCCCCTCACCCTGCCAAGAGGAGCCGTCCAAAGGACGGCTCCTCTTGGCAGGGTCTTTCTATCCCTTCTTTCTACAATCTCGTCATAGGAAAAGGAGCAAAGCCCATCGGCCTTGCTCCTCGTTTTGCATATGAACTTTACTTGGCAAATTCCGTCGCGCGCGTCTCGCGGATGACGTTGACTTTGATCTGTCCAGGATACTCCAGTTCCTTCTCGATGCGCTTGACGATCTCCTTGGCCAGCAGCACGGAGTCCGCATCGCTGACCTGTTCGGGCTTGACGATGATGCGCACCTCGCGGCCCGCCTGAATGGCGTAGGTCTTTTCAACGCCGTCAAAGGAGTTGGCGATCTCTTCCAGCTTCTGCAAACGCTTGATGTAGCTCTCCAGCGTCTCGCGGCGTGCGCCGGGGCGTGCGCCGGAGATGGCGTCCGCGGCAGCAACCAGCACGGCCTCGATGGTCGTGGGCTCCACGTCGCCGTGGTGGGACTTAATCGCATTGATCACCTCGGGGCTCTCGTGGTACCTCTGGGCAAGATCCGCACCGATCTGAATGTGCGTGCCCTCGACATCGTGGTCGATGGACTTGCCGATATCATGCAGCAAACCGGCGCGCTTGGCCAGCGCAACATCTGCGCCCAGCTCTGCGGCCATCACGCCCGCCAAATGGGACACCTCGATCGAGTGCTTGAGCACATTCTGTCCGTAAGAGGTACGGAACTTCATGCGGCCGAGCAGGCGAACCAGCTCGTGATGCAGGCCGTGCACGCCGGTCTCAAAGACCGCCTGCTCGCCCGCCTCGCGCATCTGCTGGTCGACCTCCTTCTTGGCCTTTTCGACCATTTCCTCGATGCGCGCGGGATGGATGCGCCCATCGGTGATGAGCTTTTCCAGCGCAATGCGCGCCACTTCGCGGCGAATGGGATCAAAGCCGGAGAGGATGACCGCCTCAGGCGTATCATCGATGATCAGGTCGATGCCGGTTGCGGTTTCCAGCGCGCGGATGTTGCGGCCCTCGCGGCCGATGATGCGGCCCTTCATTTCGTCGTTGGGAAGGTTGACCACCGACACCGTGGTTTCCGCCACATAGTCGGCAGCGCACTTCTGAATGGCCAGCGAGATGATGTTGCGGGCCTTCTTGTCCGCCCCGTCCTTGGCCTTGCTCTCGATCTCACGCACCATGACCGCCGCATCGCGATAGGCCTCGCGCTGCACGTTGTTCATGATGATCTGGCGCGCTTCCTCCGCAGTCATCTGCGCGATGCGTTCCAGTTCGGACTGCTGTTTGACCCGAAGGGCTTCGACCTCCTGTGCCCGCTGCTCCAGCTCGCGGCTGGTTTTGTTCAGGCTGTCCTCGCGGACTTCCAGGTTATCCATCTTCTTGTCAAGCATTTCCTCGCGCTGCAAAAGACGGCGCTCGGTTCGCTGGGTTTCCGCGCGGCGATCGCGCAGTTCCTTTTCGGTTTCGGTTTTCTGGCGGAGGATTTCCTCCTTTGCCTCGAGGACTTTTTCCTTTTTGACTGCTTCCGCCTTGTTCGTGGCCTCGTCCACGAGCTTCTTCATGGCGTCTTCCGTGCGTCCGATCTTGTCTTCGATTTCCTTTTTCATTCGCTTGCCGCCGAAGACATAGCCGCCATACAAGCCGCCGGCCAATGCGACAACGATTCCCAAGATCCAGAATAACTTGTCCAACTGTTTCACCACCTAATATTTATGATAAACAGCTGTCGTCCGCAGCGCACACACTCCTCCTCCGGGCTTCAGCCTCCGGCCCCCTAATTCCTAACGCCGGAGCGCAAAGCCGCCCTGCTTCCTCGCGTTTCTCGGGAAGCATGCGCCCCGCAAGGGACTCTTCACTTTTTATCTATTCCATAAAAAATCATGTTTATCCCAATACGACAGATGTCATACATCTTTATTTTAATAGCGAACTGACCATCTGTCAAGAACCGTGCCGCCTATTATGAAACTTTTGTAAAAATTTTTTTACGATCCGATTTCCGTTTTTTCGTCAAAAGGGGCGCGGAACTTTCGTTCTGCGCCCCTTTTTCCCTTATTTCGCGTAGTAATTGATCAGGCAGCCCGCCAGAATGATGTCTCTCTCGTCCGCCGTCAGCTTCGGCAGCGACAAGGTAATTTCCCTGCAGGAGCCGCCGGAGATCAGCTCCGCCGGAATCTCGTCGGTCTTTCCGTCCAGCAGCGCCTTGCGGATGCCGCGGACCACCACGACGTCTCCGGCCTGAATGCCGGAATTCTTCGCGTCGTCCAGTATGAACGGCAGCATGCCCCAGTTAACGACATTGCTGCGGTATCTCTTGGTCGCGTATTCCGCGGCAATGTTGGCGCAGCCGCCCAGCACGCGCTGGCAGGACGCCGCCTGCTCGCGCGCCGATCCGTCGCCCGGCTTGAGTGCGAACACCACCGAGCCGATGCCAGTGTCCTTTTCGCCGCATCCGGCCTCTTTCAGCAGCGCTTTCGCTTCATCGCTCAGCTTGCCTGCGCGGCGGCCGGCTTCCAATGCCTGCACCGCCTTGGCGCGCGGCACATACTGCGGATCCTTGCGCGACAGTGCAAACTCAGAAAGCTTGAGCGGGTTGGAGCGATAGGACGAGGTTTCGCCCGAGGGAATCAGCTCGTCGGTCGTGGTCACGGGGTCGTAAATGGCGGAGGCCACCTTCAGCACCAGGTTCTCCGGCAGCGCAATCTGCTCCGGCCAATCGGCGATATTCGGGCCGAACACCAGCTCCGCGTCCGGCTGCGCCTTGCCCCAGCCGTCGTAGACGCGGTTATCATAGATCGTGGGATCATAGTGATAAGTATAGTGCTTTTCCTCCGGCAGGTCGATCTCGGTAGCGGCGGTGAGCCGTCCGCCGTTGATCGCCGTGGCAGCAATGGAGCGCGCATCCATCAGCGCGACATAGGCCATCTGTCCGTTGACGGGCTTGGCGCCCTCGCGGTTGGGGAAGTTTCGCGTGGCGTGGCGGATGGACAGGCCGCCGTTGGCAGGCACGTCGCCCGCACCGAAGCACGGCCCGCAGAACGCGGAGCGCAGCACCACGCCCGCTTCCATCAGATCCGCCGCCGCGCCGTTCTTCATCAACTCAATGAACTGCGGCTGGGAGGCGGGGTAAAGGCTCATCGTGAACGCGCCGGAGCCGATGCTCTTACCGCGCATAATGTCGGTCACGGTCATGATATTTTCAAACGTGCCGCCGGAACAGCCTGCGATCACGCCCTGCTCGACGTAGACCTCGCCATCCTTCACCTTATCGCAGAGATTCGGCATGGGATATTTCGCGTCCATCATCTTGCGCGCTTCCGCCTCGGCCTTTTCGAGCAGTTCCTTGGCGTGTTTGCGGAACTCGCGGATCGGGTAGGCGTTGGAGGGATGGAAGGGCAGCGCGATCATCGGCTCGACAGTGGAAAGATCGACCTCCACCAGCCCGTCGTACACCGCGCCCTCCTGCGGGTGCAGCGGCGCATATTCCTCCGGGCGCAGATGGGTTTCATACCAGCCCTTCACCTGCTCGTCGGTCTCCCAGATCGAGGAAAGGCAGGTGGTTTCGGTCGTCATGACGTCGATGCCGTTGCGGTATTCGACGGTGAGGTTGGCAATGCCTTCGCCAACGAATTCCATGACCTTGTTCTTGACAAAGCTGCAGGCAAACACCTCTTTGATGATGGCCAGCGCCACATCCTGCGGGCCGACGCCCTGCTGCGGCTTGCCGGTCAGGTGGATCGCCACCACATCGGGATAGGCGATATCATAGGTCTTTTCGCACAGCTGTTTGACCAGCTCGGGGCCGCCCTCGCCCACGCCCATGGTGCCCAGCGCGCCGTAGCGCGTATGCGAATCGGAGCCGAGCAGCATCTTACCGCAGCCCGCCATGCGCTCGCGCATATACTGGTGGATGACGGCCTGGTGCGCCGGCACATAGATGCCGCCGTATTTTTTCGCCGCCGACAGGCCGAAGAGATGGTCGTCCTCATTGATGGTGCCGCCTACCGCGCACAGGGAGTTATGACAGTTGGTCAGCACATAGGGCAGCGGGAAGCGCTTCATGCCTGAGGCGCGCGCCGTCTGAATGATGCCGACATAGGTGATGTCGTGCGAGGCCATCGCATCAAAGCGGATCTTGAGATTCTCCTCGCTGCCGGAGGTATTGTGTGCAGTCAGGATGGCGTGCGCCATGGTGCCGCTGCGCAGCGCAACATCCTGCACAGGCGCAAAGGCGCCGTTTTTATATTGATAGCGACCGGGATGGAGTGCAACCATTATTTCCCTTCCCCCTTGATTTTTCTGCTCCCATGATACCCTATTTTTCCCCTGCGCGTCAACCAATAAATGAAAGAGATTGTTCCACATCCTGCAAAAAGCTTCACTGTACTTTTCCCGGAACGCGCGGTATAATGAAATCAGATCTCTTTTATGCAAGGAGGAATACCGATGATCCGCGTTACCGTATGGAACGAATTCCGCCACGAACAGGAAATGCCGGAAGTCAAGGCCATTTATCCCAACGGCATCCACGCCGCCATTGCGGAATTTCTGAGCAAGAACGAGGACATGACCGTCCGCACCGCCACGCTGGACGAGCCGGAGCACGGCCTGACCGACGAGGTGCTGAACAACACCGATGTGCTGCTCTGGTGGGGCCATGCGCATCACAACGAGGTTTCCGACGAAGTGGTTCGCAAGGTTTGCCAGCGCGTAAACGACGGCATGGGCTTCATCGCACTGCACTCGGCGCACGCCTCCAAGCCCTTCTCCCGCCTGCTCGGTACGCGCACGGATATGCTGCGCTGGCGCGAGGACGGCGATATGCAGCGCCTGTGGGTCACCAGCCCCGGCCACCCCATCGTCAAGGGTTTGGGCGACTACTTTGAAGTGCCGCACGACGAGACCTACGGCGAGCAGTTCTTCATCCCGCAGCCCGACAACCTGGTGTTCATCTCCTGGCATCCGGGCGGAGAGGTGTTCCGTTCCGGCTGCTGCTTCGTGCGCGGCGGACGCATCTTCTACTTCCAGCCCGGCCACGAAACCTTCCCGGTCTATTATCAGCCCGAAATCCAGACCGTCATCACCAATGCGGTTCGCTGGGCCGCGCCCACCTATCCCATTGTGCAGACCAAGGATTATTCCACCGGCTGGCAGCCCTCCGTCGAGCCCATCCACACCTACGAAAACAAGAAGTAAGTCTTTTTCAAAACAACGCCCCGCTTTTCTTTTGAAAAGCGGGCGTTGTTTTTTGAGAAAATTCTTTTGACACGTCTGTGCTCCCCCCGGTGGGCGGGGGGCCTTTGGCGGCTCCCCTCGCTCCGCACCATCACGCCTATGGCGCGCTGGTGTTTCGCCCGGCTTATTGGCTTTGCCAAACGCTCGGGCTCCAGGTTCGCTTCGCTCACCCTTCGGAGGGCACGCTCCTGTCCCCACGTTAGGGACAGCGGCAGACGGGCAGGCTGTCCTGCGGTTTTACCGGCGCGTCATATTGCGACGATGCTTGGCACGGTACTGTTCCGCCAATTCGTCGGACGAAATGCCGAAGCAGATCATCAGGTCGTTGAAATACATCATCACGTCGCACATCTCTTCCACAAAATGCCTGCGCACCTCCGGCTCCTCCAGCCCCTGCTTTCTGATGACGTCTCCGACCTCCCCGGCCTCGTCCATCATCCACAGCAGCAAATGCACCCCATTCTCCGGGCAGAGCTTTTCCCATTTTTCGCCGTATTTTCCGCGAAGCTCTCTCTAAATCGCCTGCATTTTCTCAAAACCCATGTAGATTCCCCCCCAATCCGATTTTTTGATTTGTTTTGTTATTGCATTCTTTTCTCTCGCAACCCTGCGATACAAAAAGCGGAAGAAACCCATTTTAATCGGGTTTCTTCCGCTTTCGCTATGACTTTTACGGCTCGTCGTCGTAGTTGTCCGTATCCAGGCTGAGCTGCTCGTCCTCTTCCTCATCGCCGGCCGCTTCGACCTCGACAGGCTCCGCATCCTCTGTCTTGGGCGCGAGGAGCTTTTCGCGGATCATGGCCTCCAATTCGTCGCAGAGGTCGGGATGATCGATCAGGTACTGGCGGGCATTCTCGCGGCCCTGGCCGATGCGTGCATCGCCATAGTTGAACCAAGCGCCGGACTTCTGGATCAGGTCGTTTTCGACCGCCAGATCGAGCACGGAGCCCTCGTGCGAAATGCCCTTGCCGTAGAGAATATCGAACTCGCAGGTCTTGAAGGGCGGCGCAACCTTGTTTTTGACCACCTTGATCTTGGTGCGGTTGCCCACGACCACGTTGCCCGCCTTGAGCTGTTCGCCGCGGCGGATATCCAGACGGATGGTGGCATAGAACTTCAGCGCCTTGCCGCCGGTGGTGGTTTCGGGGTTGCCGAACATCACGCCGACCTTTTCGCGCAGCTGGTTGATGAACAGGCAGATGCAGTTGCTCTTGGCGATGAGGCCGTTGAGCTTGCGCAGCGCCTGGGACATCAAGCGCGCCTGCAGGCCGACGTGGCTCTCGCCCATGTCACCGTCGATTTCAGCCTTGGGCACCAGCGCCGCGACCGAGTCGATGATGATGATATCCACCGCACCGGAGCGCACCAGCGCGTCGCAGATTTCCAACGCCTGCTCGCCGGTGTCGGGCTGAGAGACATAGAGCTCGTCGATATCCACGCCCAGCGCCTTGGCATAGACGGGATCCAGCGCGTGCTCCGCGTCGATGAAGGCCGCCGTGCCGCCCATCTTCTGCGCCTGCGCGACCATGTGCAGCGCCACGGTGGTCTTACCAGAGGATTCCGGCCCGTAGATCTCGATGATGCGTCCGCGCGGCACGCCGCCGACGCCCAGCGCAATATCCAGTTCCAGGCAGCCGGAGGGAATGGTCTGCACATTCATGGCGGTCTTTTCGCCCAGCTTCATGATCGCGCCCTTGCCGAACTGCTTTTCAATCGCCCCCAAGGTATTGGAGAGCGCTTTTTTTCTTTCTTCTTCGTCGGTGATCTTGCCGACCTGCGGGTTCTTGGAAGTCGTCTTTGCCATGGTTTTTCTCCCCCTCTTTCCGTTGTGTTATTCGATTTCTTCGATTAGCATTTCCAGCACGCGCGCCGCGGCCTGGCGGCGCACCTGCGTCCGGTCGCCGGAGAAAACGTGTCTTTCCACGCGCTCGCCCGTTTTGTCTGCAATGCCCAGATAGACCAGCCCCACGGGCATCTCGACCGTGCCGCCGCCCGGCCCGGCAATTCCCGTGACTGACAGCGCATAGTCGCTGCCCGTATACGCGCGCATCCCGCGCGCCATTTCGCCTGCGCACTGCGCGCTGACGGCGGTATGCTTACCCAGCGTTTCCGCCGATACGCCCAGCGTGCGCATCTTTGCCTCGTTCGTATAGCAGACGCAGCCCTCCAGCAGCGCCTCGCTCACGCCCGGCCAATCCACCAGCGCCGAGGCGATCATCCCGCCGGTGCAGGATTCCGCCAGCGACACGGTGATCTTTCGCTCCAGCAGGAGCTCCACCGCTTTGCGGGAAATTTCCGCCAGCTCCATCCGCTTTTCTCCTTTTGTTTTAGTCCTTCAGTATCTGGCGGTTTTTGACGATATAATCCGCGCCCGACCAAACGGTCATCACCACTGCCGCCGCCAGCACGATTTTATCCATCGGGATACCGATATAGACAAACGGGAAATTGTTCAGCAGCAACAGCACGATGGCAATGATTTGCAGCGTGGTCTTGATCTTGCCCAGCTTGCCCGCCGCCAGCACCATGCCGCGGTCGGAGGCGATGAGCCGGAAGCCGCTGATGATGAACTCGCGCGCCAGAATGATGATGCAGCTCACGCCGGTCATTCTGCCGTCGCCCACCAGCAGCACAAAGGCAGACATCACCAGGAGTTTATCCGCGATGGGATCCATGAACTTGCCAAAGTTCGTCACCTCGTTGCGGCTGCGGGCAAGATAACCGTCCACCCAATCCGTCATCGAGGCCAGTATGAACACCGCCGCAGGAATTGCCCCGCTCCACAGACCGCCCCAGAGATCGTAGCAGACGATGAACACCGGGATCAGGCAGATGCGCGCGATGGTGACTTTGCTCGCAATGGTCAGTTTCATACCGGTACCCCCGTCACGTCATAGTCCTGTGCGTCGGTGATGCGCACGCGGACGAATTGTCCGGGCTCCAATCCATCGGCCAGTTTGATATAAACCTTTCCGTCGGTTTCCGGCGCTTCCCACTGGCTGCGGCCGTAATACAGTCCGTTTTCCTCCTGCCCTTCGACGAGCACCTCACATTCGGAACCCACGCGGCTTTCGTTGAAGGCGCGGGAAATCTTTTTCTGCTCGCGCATGATCTTGCCCTCGCGGGACCGGCGCACGCGCAGGGGCACCTGATCCTCGCGCGCCGCCGCGGGCGTGCCCTCTTCCTCGGAATAGGCGAACGCGCCCAGCCGGTCGAACGGGCAGGTCTTGATGAACTCAAGCAGCTCCGCAAACTCCTCCTCCGTCTCGCCGGGGAAACCCGCAATCAGCGTCGTGCGCAGCGCAAAACCGCCCAGCTTCCGAATTCTTCCGTACAGATCGCGAATGGCCTTGCCGTCGGTTCTTCTGTGCATCTCGCGCAGCACCTTGTCGTTGATGTGCTGAAGCGGAATATCCAGATACGGGCAGACCTTGGGGTTTTCCTTCATCACGCGCAGCAGCTCGTCGTCGATGCGCTCCGGGTAGCAGTACAGCGCGCGTACCCAGTGCACGCCCTCCACCGCCGCCACGCGCTCGAGCAGCTCCGCCAGCATCGGCTTGTGATAGAGATCCAGGCCATAATAGGAGGTGTCCTGCGCAATGAGTACAATCTCCTTCACACCCTGCGCCGCAAGGTCCTTGACCTCGCGTTCGATGTTTTCCATGCTGCGGGAAATATAGTTCCCGCGGATGGCCGGAATAGCACAGAATGCACAGCGGTTGTTGCAGCCCTCCGCGATCTTGACGTAGGCGGTGTAGCCCGGCGTCGTCAGCACGCGATGGACGTCCTCCAAATAATGGAATCCCTCGTCCGCATCCACGATGCGCTCGCCCGCCATGCACTTGCGCACGACCTGCGCGATTTTTTCCACCTCGCCAATGCCGAGGAACGCATCCACCTCCGGCATCTCCGCCGGAAGCTCCTTGGCGTAGCGCTTGGACAGGCAGCCCGTCACGATTAGCGCCTTCAGGTGATCCTGTTTGTATTCCGCCATTTCCAGAATCGTGTCGATGGATTCCTGCTTAGCCGCTTCGATAAAGCCGCAGGTATTGACAATGATGGCGTCGGCCTTGGCCGGATCGGTTTCCAGCTCGAAACCATCCGAAAGCAGCACGCCCAGCATCAGCTCCGCGTCCACGCGGTTCTTCGCGCAGCCGAGGGAAACCATTCCGATCTTAATTCCCACTCTTCATTACTCCTCGTCTATGGGCGGCGCGTCGGTTTCGACCCCCGCCATTTCGTAAAACTGTTCCCGCGTAATCAGCGTCTGCCGCGGCTTGGAGCCTTCAAAGCCGGATATGCAGCCCCTCTGCTCCATCTGGTCCAATATGCGCCCCGCGCGCGCGTAGCCCACGCGGTATTTTCTCTGGATCATCGAGGCGGAAATCTGCCCCGCGTCCACGGCAAGCTCAATGCAGTCCATCAGCAGCGGGTCGGAATCCTCGTCGGGCTTATCCTCGTCCTTCTGCTTCTTTTCGGCCGCGTCCACGCGCTCCAGCGCCTCGATCACGCCCTCGTCGTATTTTGCGCTGCCGC
>CAJJNQ010000033.1 GCA_905193155.1 uncultured Christensenella sp. | reverse complement strand
TAGCTTTAAGCTTTCCTGAACCCCCGCTCTAAGCGGGGGTTTTCTTTGCAGACAAAAAAGGGAACGGGATGCTTTTGCATCCCGCTCCCCTCTGAATACAGGGTATGGCGTCAATCGGGAATCAACAGACCGAAATTGCCGTCTGCACGGGTATAAACCACGCAGATCTGGTTGCTGGTCTTATCGCGGAACAGGAAGAACGTGTGCCCAAGCATCTCCATCTGGGAGATGGCTTCGTCCACATCCATCGCATCCACCTGGAAACGCTTGGTGCGCACCAGCTGCGGCTCCGATTCTTCTTCCGGCAGGAAAACCTCCACAGGATCGGCATCCCGTTTCATGCGCTTGGCAAGGCGCGTGCGGTGTTTGCGGATCTGTCCTTCCAGCTTGCTCATGGCGCTGTCAATGGAGACATACATATCTGTCGTCGATTCCTCGGCGCGGAGAATTTCACCGGGCAGCGGGATGGTGATTTCGCAGGTGTAGCGGTGGCGTTCAATGCTCAAACGAACCTGCGCTTCGATCTCGTCGTCAAAATAGCGATCCAGTTTTCCGACTTTTTTGTTAATGTAGTTTTCTACTGACGGGGAAGGCACCATCATGTTGCGCATGGTAATGTTTATCCGCATAGTCCAACCTCCTTTTGCCCCGGCATCGGTCGATGCTTCCTCGGGGATTATAGTATAAGGATTCGACAGATAACGTTAGAATCCTGCCGGAGAAAATATGAAATTTTTACGCTATTTTAACGAATAAATTGTGACCCCGTGGCTGGAAAAAACGACGGGCAAATCTTCAAACAGCGCCGTATCCGCACCGAGATTGTATTCGTATTCCGAGAGCACGACGTGCGTGATGCCATATTTCCCGGCCAATTCTTCCAATGCGCCCTCCTGCGTGTACATGGCGGTGACGTCCGCTGCACGGTCGGTGTCATAAATGCCGTGGAAATAAAGGAAGCTGGGCGAGCCCTGCACGATGGTGAAGCCGGAAAGACAGGCAAAGGGATTGTTGTGCTCGTCCGCAGTGAGCAGGATGGCGTCCACGGGGAGGTTTTCCGCAGCAAACCTTGCCGCGGCGACCTCCGGGGCGGAGAAAAGCTGATAATCCGAAACCGTCTCCCGGATCAGCGTCAGCGTTCCGGCAAGAAGCCCCGGCGCGAGAATCAGCGCCCCCAGTGCCGCGCGCCCCGGAAGGCCGTGAAGCTTGTGCCACAGCGTGGCCAGGAAGGAAGCAACCACGCCGCAGGACAGCATGTGCACGACATAGAGCAGTTTGTTGTTGTCATAGTCGTTGGGCTGGAAAATAATGAATTCGCAGATCACCCACAGCGGCAGCGCGCAGAGCCAGAATCCACGCAGTCGCTTTTCACTCAGCAGTGCAAAGGGCAGTAGCACAAACACCAGCCCAATGTTTTTGATGTAGAACCAGAAGTAGGGGTCCTCTTTATTGATCCAGTTGAAGCCGAAGTGCAGAAAATGAGAGTTTCCGACCTGCGCAAAGGTGAAGCAGATCAATTGCGGCAGGGAGAACAGCAGCGCAATGCCCAGATACGGCAGATACCGCAACACGCTCTTCAGCTTCGGCGAAACCCAGAGCTGATGCACGACCGCACAGGCGGAGATCATGCCCAGTGCCATGAAGGAATGCGCGTGGAGCAGCGGAAGCCCGCCGGCCAGCACGCCGAGATAGACGCTGTATCGGGTTTCCTCCTCAAAGGCCAGGCGGTAGAGCAGATACAGGCAGGGCAACAGAATCGACCAGCCGAACAGCGTCGCGCGCTGGGGAATCAGCAAATCGGCAATGGGGTTGACCCAAAGCACGTTATCGGCGACATTGTTGGTCGGTGTTTCGTAAAAAGCCGTAAAGATCCGCGTAAAGTTTTCCGGGAAAGCCTTCGCGCCATCCAGAAAATAAGAAAGTCCCAATCCGCCGCCGAGGAAGAAGAGCGCATAGGCAAGCGCCGCACGCTTCGGGCTGCGCAAAAAGCGGTTCATCAGCAGGAAATACCAGGAGAACACCGCGTAAAGCGCCGCCACCATGGGCAGGATATACGCCAGCTTGAGACGCGCACCCAGCACGACATAGGTGGAAGAAATGCTGTCGCACAGGAAGGGATAGCCCATCTTGACGCCTGCTTCAATCGGATAGTTCGGCGGGAAAACGCCGCTGCGTGCAATGGAGGTAATCAGCGGCAGGTGCATGCAGATGTCCCCATAACACGATTGCCCGGTGTAAAGCGCGCCGTCCTCCGCACGCAGCACATGGGTGTAGAGCAGATAAGCACAAAGCGCCATGGAAGGTACGACGCAGGCAAAATGCAGCCGGAGCGTCAGCGCATCCTCTTTGTCTGTCGGTTCAGAGCGTTTTTTTCTCAAAAACCAAAGGGGAAGCAGGAAAGCCGTAAGCCCCAGCAGCTGAGACGGCAGCGCAAAGCCCATCACAAACGAAAACAGGGCGGGCAGCCACATTTGTGCAAAGAGCCCCAGGCTGATCCCCGCGCTGATGCGGACCAGTCGCCCTTCGCGCGGCAAAAGCAGAGAAGCATAGCGCACTCCGGCCAGCAGATAGGCCGCAAGGTACAGCACCGCGCAGATATCCCAAAGAACTTGCATTTTCATCCTCCCGACATTAAGATCACTTAAAAGATTATAGCATAGACCTCTAAAAACTTGAATAAGGGGCGGGAAAATGTTACAATCAGGTCAGTCGGGTCGTTTTCATTGTACAGACCCGTGTTTTCGGTTCGGGATTGCTAGTTTCTAATGGAGGATAACTCATGGGGAATTTTTTGAAAAAACTGTTCGGTTCGTCCAACGATGCGGAGATCAAGCGCCTGCGCAAGACCCTCGATAAGGTCAACGCGCTGGAAGCAGAGATTCATGCGCTTTCGGACGAGGAACTTCAGGCCAAAACCCCGGCCTTCAAGCAGCGCTTGGCAAACGGAGAAACGCTGGATGCGCTTCTGCCCGAAGCCTTCGCGGTGGTGCGCGAGGCGGCGCAGCGCACGCTGGGGCAGCGCCCGTTTGACGTACAGGTGCTGGGCGGCATCGTGCTGCACCAGGGCCGCATTGCAGAGATGAAGACCGGTGAAGGCAAGACCATCACCTGCGTCATGCCCGCCTACCTCAACGCGCTGACCGGCAAGGGCGTACACATCGTCACCGTCAACGATTACCTCGCCAAATATCAGGGCGAGATGATGAGCAAGATTTACCGTTTCCTGGGCATGTCCGTGGGACTGATTCTCAACGGCATGGATACGCAGCAGCGCCGCCAGTCCTATGCCAGCGATATCGTATACGGCACGAACAACGAATTCGGCTTTGACTACCTGCGCGACAACATGGTGGTGCGCGCGTCGGATCTGGTTCAGCGCGAGCTGAACTACGCTATTGTAGACGAGGTAGACTCCATCCTGATCGACGAGGCCAGAACGCCTTTGATCATTTCTGGCCAGGGCGATGAGGCAACCGACCTCTATGCCCGCGCCAACGCCTTTGTGCTGCGTCTGCGCAAGGGTGAAGTCATCAAGGACGAGGTAACCGACGAGGAAACCATGACGGGCGATTACGTCATGGATGAAAAGGAAAAGACCGTCAACCTGACCCCGGCGGGCGTGGCAAAGGCGGAAGCGTATTTCGGCGTGGAAAACCTTTCCGATCTGGAAAATACCGACATCAACCACCACATTCAGGTGGCGCTGAAGGCACACGCGCTGATGCACCGCGATATTGACTACGTCGTCAAAGACGGTCAGGTGGTCATCGTGGACGAATTTACCGGCCGCTTGATGGTGGGCCGCCGTTATTCTGATGGTCTGCACCAGGCAATTGAGGCCAAGGAAGGCGTTGAAGTGGCACGCGAGAGCCGCACGCTGGCGACGATCACCTTCCAGAATTACTTCCGCATGTACCACAAGCTCTCCGGTATGACCGGTACGGCCATGACGGAAGAGGACGAATTTAAGTCCATCTATTCGCTGGACGTGGTGGAGATTCCCACCAACCGCCCCATGATCCGCAAGGACGAAAACGACCTGATCTACCGCACGCAGCAGGCCAAGTTCAAGGCGGTTGTGGAGGACATCAAAAAGACCCACGAAACCGGCCAGCCTGTGCTGGTGGGTACCGTTTCGGTGGAAAAGAGCGAAATGCTTTCCGGCATGCTGGATCGCGTGGGCATTCCGCATACGGTGCTCAACGCCAAGCATCACCAGAAGGAAGCGGAGATCGTCGCGCAGGCCGGCAAGGTGGGCGCTGTGACCATCGCGACCAACATGGCGGGCCGCGGTACCGATATTCTGCTGGGCGGCAACCCCGAATTCCTCGCGCGCCGCGAACTGCTGCGCCAGGGCATGAGCGAGGAGCTGGTGGAGGAAGCACGCGGTTATTCCGACAATGCGCCGGAAGAGGTGCAGGAAGCACGCAAGGCGTACCGCGATCTCGTGACGAAGTATCGCCAGACCACGGATAAGGAACACGATCAGGTGGTGGAACTGGGCGGTTTGTACATCATCGGTACAGAGCGCCATGAATCCCGCCGCATCGACAACCAGCTGCGCGGACGCGCCGGCCGTCAGGGCGATCCCGGTAAATCCCGCTTCTATATCGCGCTGGACGACGACCTGATGCGCCTGTTCGGCGGCGAGCGCATTGCCCCGATGATCGAGCGTCTCGGTTTGGAAGAGGACGTGCCGATCGAATACGGCATGCTCTCCAAGCAGATCGAAAGCGCGCAGAAGCGTGTGGAAGGCCGCAACTTCGATATCCGCCGCCATGTTCTGCAATATGACGACGTCATGAACGCACAGCGCGAGGTCATCTACAAGCAGCGCAGAGAAGTGCTGGACGGCATCGACGTCCATGAGCAGATCCACAAGATGGTGGATGATCAGATTGAATACGGCATCGGCGCGCATTGTTCGGAGCATACCATTCCCGAAGAGTGGGATTTCAAGGGGCTGGAGGATTATCTGCACACGCTCTTTGCCTATCCGGCTAACGCCTTTGACAACCTGACGGAAGATCAGTATGCCGCAATCACGCTCAAGAATCTCACTGAAAAGCTCAAGAAGGAAATTTGGGGCGCCTATGCGCGTCTGGCCAAGGAAGCGGAAGCAGCCAATGTCGATATGGGAGAGATCGAGCGCGTGGTGCTGCTGCGCGTCGTCGATCAGAAGTGGATGGACCACATCGACGATATGGATCAGCTGCGTCAGGGCATTGGTCTGCGCGCCTACGGTCAGAAGGATCCTGTTGTGGCCTACAAGATGGAAGGCTACAATATGTTTGAAGAGATGGTGGCCAACATTCAGCATGACGTGGTGCGCACGCTCTACCATGCGCGCATCAACCGCGTGCCGGAGCGCAGGGAAGCCCCGAAAGCCGCGGAAGGCCCTGCGGAGGCAAAGCCGGTGAAGAAGAACGTCCCGGCGCATGCAGCGCAGAAGATCGGCCGCAACGATCCCTGCCCCTGCGGAAGCGGCAAGAAGTACAAGAACTGCTGCGGCAAAAACGTTTGATCCGGAAAGAATAGGCGCGGCAAGGCGGTAAATTTACCGCCTTGCCTTTGGCGTGTTTACAGGAGAAATCTATATGAAGATCAAAGCGGTGCTCTACGACATGGACGGAACCCTGCTCGATACCGAAAAACTGCATAAGCGCGCCTGGACGGTGACGGCGGCAAAGCGCGGCGTTACCATGGGGCCGGAGTTTTATCAGGGCGCGATGGGGCGCAACCTGACGCGCGTGTTTGCACTGATTGAGGAGCTTTATCCCAATATCGGCGATATCCGGAGCTTATATGAAGAAAAAGAGGCGCTTTGCCGCAAGTGGATGGAGGAGAGCGGCGTGCCGGTGCTCCCCGGCGTATATCACACGCTGGGCCTGCTCAAAGCGCTGGGGGTCAAGCAGAGCGTCTGTACGTCTACCTCACGGGACAGCGCGGAGAAAACACTGACTTCCGCAGGCATTTTACCCAAGCTCGACGCGCTGATGTGCGGAGATGATCTGGAAAAATCCAAGCCGGACCCGCAGATATTCCTGCGCGGCGCGCAGAAGCTGAATACGCCCATTGAAGAGTGCGCCGTGGTGGAGGACGCGCCGGCAGGTGTGGAAGCGGGACTGCGCTCCGGGGCGCGCGTGTTCATCGTACCCGGCATGCTGGAAATGCCGCAGGAATTTGAAGCGCGCTGCACGCGGATCAACAGCCTTTGGGAGCTTCCGACCCGGTTGGAGGAGGCATAGCTCCGTTATTGCCAAACGCCGAAAAAATCGCTATAATGAATAAAATAACAGGAAACTTTGAGGAGTTTTGAAAAATGATCGTAGAACTGGACCGTTTTGAACAGGAAGTCAACGACCTGGAAAAAAAGTTGGACGACGTTGCCTCCGCGTTTGACGTGGACGCGATGCATGACGAACTGGATCAGCTGCACAGCGAGATGGAGCAGCCTGATTTCTGGAACAATCTGGACCGCGCGCAGAAGGTCAATCAGCGCATCAAGACCATCGAGGACCGCACCACCGGCATTGCCAATCTCCGTACCCAGTGCGAGGATATCCGCACGCTGGTGCAGATGTGCGATGAGGAGCAGGACGAAAGCCTTGTGCCCGAAATCGAAGGTGAGCTGGAATCTCTGCGCAAGCACGTGGATGAAATGCATCTGGCGACGCTGCTGCGCGGCGAATACGATTCCTGCGACTGCATTCTCTCGCTGCACGCGGGCGCGGGCGGCACGGAAGCGCAGGACTGGACGCAGATGCTCTACCGCATGTATACTCGCTATGCGGAGCGCCACGGCTTTACCGTCAAAGAGCTGGATTTCCTGGAGGGGGATGAGGCGGGCGTTAAATCCGTGACCTTTGAGGTCAAGGGCGAAAATGCCTACGGCTATCTGAAGGCGGAGCGCGGCGTGCATCGTCTGGTGCGTATCTCGCCCTTCGATAGCGCGGCTCGCCGCCATACTTCGTTTGCCTCTTTAGACGTCATGCCCATCCTGCCGGACGACGGCGGATTGGTGATCCGTCCGGAGGATCTGCGCATCGATACCTATCGTGCCGGCGGCGCGGGCGGACAGCACGTCAACCGTACCGACTCTGCCGTTCGCATCACGCACATCCCGACCGGCGTGGTCGTGCAGTGCCAGAACGAGCGCTCTCAGATTCAGAACCGCGAGCAGGCCATGATCGTGCTGCGCGCGCGCTTGATGGAGCTGCGTGAGCGTGAGGCGCAGGAGAAGATGAGCGATATCAAGGGCGAGATGAAGAAGATCGAGTGGGGCAGCCAGATCCGTTCCTACGTCTTCCAGCCCTATACGATGGTCAAGGACCACCGCACCGGCTTTGAAGTCGGCGATATCAGCAGCGTGATGGACGGCGATCTCGACAGATTCATCACGGCGTACCTCCAGATGCTCTAAGAGATAAAGAAGGTTCAAACACACTTCTAAGGGAGGATGACCCCTTATGAAAAAGAAACTTGCAGGAATTCTGTCGGCGGTTGCGGCCTGGCTGCTGCTGCTTTCCATGCTGCTCACCGGCGTATTCATCTGCACGACCTCACGCGCCTATTACCGGCATGAGTATCAGAAATACGGTCAGGCGCAGAACATCGGCATCGACGATGACGGCTTGATGCGCATCACCAACGCGCTGCTGGATTATCTTTGGGGCAGTCGCGATTCGCTGGATATGCAGGCGGAGATCAACGGGCAGCTGCGCGAGGTCTTTACGCAGCGCGAAAAGGACCACATGGTGGACGTCCGCGCGCTGGTCAGCCTGGCCCGAATCGTGATGGTTGCCTCCTTCGTGTTGGGCGTCGGGCTGTGGATTGCGGCGGCCCGGATCGGTAAAAAGGAAAGGGCGGCATTCGCGCTTCAGGCATCGGTTATCTGCTGGGAGAGCTGCTGCTGATCGTCGCGGTCGGCATCGTGGTGGTGTTTGCCATGCAGGATTTCAATGCGGTGTTTATCAAGTTCCATCAGATTTTCTTTACGAATGATCTCTGGCTGCTGAATGCGGACGATATGCTCATTTTGATGGTGCCGGAACCCTTCTTTGCCGATTGCGCCGCGCTGATTGCCATTGTCTTTGGCATCGGCGCACTGATTACCTCCGTGATTGCGATCCTGATGACGGCGCGCGACGGGCACAAAAGGGACAAGGGCGAAGATTGGAAGCTGACAGCGGTAGACGGCGGCGACGGGGACAGCTTTTACCGCATTGACCCTTCCGAAGCGGAAGAGGATGAAGATCTGGATGCGAGCGAAATCTTTGCCCGCCTGGGATTGTCGGACGAAGAGGAGAGCGACGAGGAAGAAACCGTTCCGGTCGATCGGCTGAAAGAGAAGAAAAAAGAGCCGGAAGGACAGATGCAACCGGTTCAGCAGCCTGCGGCTGTCCCGGAAGCCGTATCCAACCAATGCTTTTTTGATTTGAAATCGGAGGATCGGGATCTGAGAGTGCGGCTGGACATGACGATGGATCTTCGCGTCAGCCGGGGTCAGGACGGGCAGGTCAGCCTGACGATGGATCCCGATTGCAAGCCGAAAATCACGCTGACCAGCGCACAGGGAAAGTTGTCCTCCGACGCGGAGCTGTCGGAAGGTACGGGTATGGAGCAACAAAAGCCGATGATGGACGCGCCCATCCGCGTGCCGGCAGCGGCGCTGGAGCCCGCCCCCTCGCCGGAAGAGCTGCTGCGCCAAATGGATGAGCTGATGCAGGGATTCCCAAAGAATAAGGAGGAGCAAGAGGATTGACCTATCAGGAAAAAGTCCGGGAAAAAATGCAGGCTTTGCAGAAAAAGGACGCGCCTTTGCTGCTGGCCATCGAATCCTCTTGTGATGAAACATCTGCGGCCGTGATCTGCAAGCGGGAAATCCGTTCGCTCGTTATTGCGTCCCAGGTGGAAACGCACGCCCTCTATGGCGGCGTAGTGCCGGAGATTGCTTCCCGTGCGCATGTGGAGGCCATTTGCGGCGTGGTGGAGCAGGCGCTGGAAAAAGCGGGTGTTGCGCCGGAAGATTTGGACGGCGTTGCGGTGACCTATGGTCCCGGCCTGGTCGGGGCACTGCTGTGCGGCGTCTCCTATGCCAAGGGGATTGCTTACCGCTATGGGCTGCCGCTAATTCCCGTCCACCACATCGAAGGACATATTTCGGCAGCTTATCTCGCCCATGAGGATTTGGAGCCGCCTTTCCTCGCACTTGTCGTGTCGGGCGGTCACAGCCACCTTGTGCTGGTGAAGGATTACGGCGCGCATGAAATCCTCGGGCGCACACGCGATGATGCGGCGGGCGAGGCCTTTGATAAAGCGGCGCGCGTGCTGGGACTTCCGTATCCCGGCGGCCCCACGATCGACAAGCTCGCCATGAGCGGCGACGATCATGCGCTGCCCATGCCCAAGGCCCGGCAGGAAGGGTACAATTATTCCTTCAGCGGTCTGAAAACCGCGCTGCTGCAAGCCGTTGCACGCGCGGAAAAGCAGGGAAGCAAGCCGTCGGATGCAGATATTGCAGCGTCCTTCCGGCGCGCCGTGGTCGAGCAGCTGATCGATAAGGCAGAGCTTGCCCTGCACGAAACCGGCGTAAAAAAGCTGGTGCTGGCGGGCGGCGTGGCTTGTAATTCGCTGCTGCGCTCCAAGGCCAACGAGGCGTGCCAGCGCAACGGGGCAAAGGTTTTCCTGCCGCCGCCCATCCTGTGCACGGATAACGCGGCAATGATCGGCTGCGCTGGGTACTACCGTCTGCGCAAGGGAAATATTGCGGATATGACGCTGAACGCCATCCCGTCCATGCCGCTGCCCAAAGCGTAGGAAACTGAAAAAGAACAGAAAAGAGCTTGCTGTCTGCATATACGGACGGCAAGCTCTTTGGATTGATGGCCCAATCGGTCAGGCTGCGCACTTTCACGCGATCTATATACAAACTTCACTTGATTTGGCGATGAAAGTTGATTATAATGAGATCCGGTTCGCGCCAAGATGGGGTGCGGTGCCTTTTTTTATCATCGAAGAAAGAAGAGGTTGAGTTCTCAATGTCCGTCAAGAAGAAAGCCGTGGCCGCAGGCATGGATATGACCACCGGCTCCCTTTGGAAAAAAATCATGCTCTTCAGCGTACCGCTGATGTTTTCTCAGGTACTTCAGGTGCTGTTCAACATGGCAGACGTCGCCGTGGTGGGCAAATTTTCCAGCGCGGAGGCCCTGGGCGCGGTCGGCTCGACCACGATATTGGTTTCGCTCTTTACCGGCTTTTTGATCGGCATGGGCAGCGGCGTCAACGTCATCGTGGCGCAGCATTTGGGCGCGAAGGAGAAACAGGAGGTCATGGAGAGCATCCATACCGCGCTGCTGCTCTGCCTGCTCATCGGCGGGATCATCATGGTGCTGTGCTTGGCGCTGGCGGGACCGATGCTTCGCCTGCTCAACACCAAGGACGACCTGATTGCCGGTGCGGAGCTTTATTTCCGCATCTATGCGCTCGGCATGCCGGCGCTGGCGCTGTTCAACTTCGGCAATGCGGTGCTCAGCGCCAACGGCGATACGACGCGCCCGCTGCTCTATCTCATCATCGCTGGCGTGCTCAACGTGATTTTGAACGTCTTTTTTGTCATTGTCTGCGGCATGGCGGAAGACGGCGTGGCACTGGCCAGCATTATTTCTCAGTATGTTTCTGCTTTCCTCGTGCTGATGCATATGATTTGCCAGAAGGACGATTGTTCGTTGCATTTGTCCAAGGTGCGTCTTTACAAGGGGCGCAGCAAACCGCTGCTGGCTCTGGGCATTCCCGCGGGCTTCCAGAATGCGATTTTTGCCATTGCCAACCTCTTTATCCAGCGCGGCGTGAATTCCTTTGAATCGGTCATGGTGGAGGGCAACTCCGCCGCGTCCAATGCAGATACGCTGATCTACAACGTCATGGCGGCGTTCTACACCGCCTGCTCCAGCTTCATGGGGCAGAATTGGGGCGCGGGCAAGCATGACCGCGTGCTCAAGAGTTATTTGATCAGCTTGACTTATTCCTTTGCCATCGGCGCGGTGCTGGGCGGCGCGCTGCTGCTTTGGGGAAGAGAGTTCTTGCTGCTGTTCACCAACGAGCCGGAGGTCATCGATGCGGGCATGCAGCGCCTGGGTATCATGGGCTTTTCCTACTGCGTCAGCGCGTTTATGGACTGCACCATCGCGGCTTCGCGCGGTATCGGCAAGAGCTTCATCCCCACGGTGATCGTGATTCTCGGTTCCTGCGTGTTTCGCGTGATCTGGGTCTACACAATCTTTGCCCACTTCCACACGATTCCCTCGCTCTATCTGCTCTACATCTTCTCCTGGACCATCACCTCCATTGCGGAGATCGCCTACTTCGTAGCCTGCTATCGCGCACGCCTGCGCTCGGCGGCAGTGATTCGCTGAAAAAAGCAAGTTTGTGCACGGAGCTTTTTGGTGGGAGGGGCGCGCAGACGATTGCGGAAATTCTGCTGGGTAAGATCAATCCATCGGGACGGCTGCCCATCTCGTTCCCGCGCTCTTCGGGCGCAACGCCCTGTTATTATTCCATGCTGCCCGGCGGCGCGCCGGAATACATGGAGGGGGAGCGCACGGCGCTCTATCCCTTCGGATTCGGCCTGAGTACACGCAGTTTGAATACCGCGATTTGGAAGTCGATGTTGTGGACGAAGCAAGCTGCCGCGTCGATGTGCGCGTCAAGGTGTGCCATGTGGGCAGCAGGGTCGGAACAGAAACCGTGCAGCGACGGTCGAGCCAGGTGATTTCCGCATCCTTGTCGGCGCTTCTTCCCGCGATATCCGTTTGGAAAAGACCATTATCCTTCAGTCTGAAAAATAAATTCTGAAAAACCACAAGAACCTCCGCTGTTGCAAAACAGCGGAGGTTCTTTTATCGAATTTCACTCGGCGCGCAGCCGTACATCTTGCGGAAGGCGCGTAAGAAAGCGGTGTAGTCGGAAAAACCGCTGCACTGCGCGGCTTGGGCAATGCCTTCGCCCTGACGGATCAGGTCGGCGGCATACATCAGTCGCTTTTGCTGTATGTATTGATGAACGGTGCAGCCTGTGCGCTTGCGGAAGGTATGCATCAAATAAGAGGGGCTGAGATAGAACATGCCACTCAGCCGCTCAATGCTTAAATCCTCCTGCAAATGTTGGTTGATGTAGCTGAGAATGCTGCTGAAACGCGGGTCTGCGGCCACAGCCTTGTCAGGGGCAGGAGAGGAATGACGCAGCTGTGCGCTCAGCTCCAATAAAAATTGCAGCAGATAGGTATCGGCCATCAGCTGATGGCCCGGCTGATCGGCCTGAAAGAAGAGCTCCACCTGGCGGAGCTTGTCGATCATCTCCCGTCGCTGCGCGGCGGTGGGGTGATAGAGCTCACGGCCGCTCGGGTCGGCTTGCACAAACAGATCGGTCAGCGCGGGCTCGTGAAAGGAGCACAAAAAGCTATCATTGATCCAGAGAATGTAGCGCTCGTAGACGGCATTGCTGTAAAGACGGGACTGGTGAATCTGGTGCTGCGGGATGCGCAGCAGATCGCCCGTACCCAGCGAGTACGTCAACCCCTCCATGACATAGCTAACCTTTCCGGAAAGGCAGAACACCAGTTTGTGAAAATCATGGCTGTGTGCTTCAAAGTCCAGATCGCGCTGATCGCTGGAGTGAAACAGCCGGTAGGGTTCGTTCAGATATCCGCGGCGTGTGGTTGTCATGACCATCGTCCTTTTGAGCAGGTTTTGCAGGTTAATAAGAAGATTATACACTGTTAGCTGCAAAAACTCAATGATATACTGTTAAAGGATCGAAAACAGAACAGAGAGGGCGAGGAGTATGAAGGCTTTTTTAAAACGGAATTGGTTTATCCTGACTATGTTGACATCCATCGTGGCGGGCTGCGCGGTGGGTGCGGTCTGGCCGGGCGCAACCTGCCTGCAGCCGATCGGAACAATCTTTGTCAACCTGATGTTCTGCGTCGTGGTGCCGATGGTGTTCTGCTCGATTTCGTCGGCCATCGCCAACATGAAGGGCATGCGCCGCGCGGGCAAGATCATGGGCATGACAGTGGCGACTTTTCTGATCACAGCAGCCATCGCAGCGGTGATGATGTATGCGGTTTGCCGCTTTGTGCCGCTGGTGACAGGCAGTTATGACCCACCGGAGGCAGAACCGGCATCGGTATCCTTCGGAGAAATGATCGTCAATTTCTTCACCGTTCCGGATTTTACGGCGCTGTGGAGCCGCAAGGCGATGCTGCCGCTGATTGTGGCGGCGGTGATCTTCGGCTTTGCGGTGCAGTGGGCGGGCGGCGCGGAAACGCCGGTGGCACGGCTTCTGACGAGCCTGAGTGAGTGCACGATGAAGGCCGTCAAGATCATCACCTATTACGCACCGATCGGTTTTTTCGGGTTCTTTGCCTATCTGGTGGCCTATTACGGGCCGCAGCTCATCAGCGATTACTCCCGAACGCTCGTGGTTTATTATGTGCTCAGTTTTGTCTATGCGGCGGTTTTCTTCCCGCTCTACGCTCGATTTGGCGGCGGAAAAGGCGGCGCAAAGGAGATGCTCAAGCATATCTTCCGTCCGGCGGCGGTATCGTTCGGCACCTGCTCGTCGGTGGCGACCATCCCGACCAATCTGGAAGCGGCAGAGGAAACCGGCGTCTCGAAGGATGTTGCCGATATCGTGATTCCCATGGGCGCGACGATGCACATGGACGGCTCGGCCATGTCCGCCATCATCAAGGTAACTTTCCTCTTCAGCATCTTCGGGATGGATTTTACCGGCGGCAAGGCGATTGCGGCGATTCTCGTTGCGGTGTTTTCCTCCGTAGCGATGAGCGGCATCCCCGGCGGAGGCGGCGTAGGGGAGCTGGTGCTCTGCACGATCTTCTTCCCGGATCGTATGGAGATTGCCTATCCCATCGCCATTGCGCTGGGCAACCTAATTGATCCGCCCGCAACCATGGTCAACGCGGCGGGGGATTATGTGGTCAGCTTTATTGTCTCACGTTTTGTGGACGGTAAAGACTGGCTGCAAAAGAAGCTTCACAGCGAAAAAGCATAAAGAAAGGCCTTGATTTCCGAAATAAGACCGGAAATCAAGGCCTGTTGTTTCAACAAATCGTGCCCAGCGCGGTAACGACGTTGCGGGGATTCAGGCTGGCTTTCTCGGAGATATAGGCCGAAAGCCGTGCTAACGATACCTCGTCGTGCGGAAGATTCATCGCACTCATGCTCGTGGGGCATTGCAGCACCTGCGTCAGGAAGGTTTCGACGGTCTTGCGGGAATAGCCCGCGGCAGTGCCTGTCAGCTCCAATTCCAGCAGCACACCTACCCCGACAATTTCCCCATGCAGAAATGCGCTGCGCTCCGTGGGAAACAGACGAGTCACACCGTTGTAGAAATGATGTGCGATTTCACCGATGCGGCGAGCGCTCCCCGTCGCCGTGATCTGTGCCGTCAGGTAGAGATTGGCGTAGAGAATCTCGCTCAGCGCTGCACGGTCGCCCTTCAGTGCAGCATCCGCGTGCGTAAAATAAACGTCCATCAGGTGCAGCGCCTGCGCCATCGAAGCGCGCCACTGCGGCTCCGCGGGATTGTCCGCATAAAGGCAGGCCGAGGCCGTTTCCGACAGCTTCGCCATGCCGTCCGCAATGCCGGAAACAAGCAAGCGCCGCGGCGCTTCCGCCAGCAAATCTTCGTCGGTATAAATGCCTTGAATCGCGCGGGGAAGCTCGGCGGAACCGGTGCGCCGTCCTTCTTCATCGTACAGCGCGATCAGCCGCGCCGCACAGGAACAGGTTGCCGCACAGGTGGGCACAAGGTAGAGAGGTCGTCCGCACTGCGCGGCAATGGCCTTGGACATATCCATGGCTGTACCGCCGCCCACGCCAATGATTGCCTGATCATCTCTTGCGACTACATCTGCCGCAAAGGATCGGGCAGCCGTCCAATTGGGCGCACCTTCGGGAAGCGTGAGCATATGGCGCTCGGCACTGTCCTCCGCAAAGCGCGGGAGAAAGGCGGCAAGCGCTCGCTCGCCGCCCACGATGCAAATTCGCTCCAACCCGCGAAGGTCGGAAAGCAGGTCCGAGATTGCTCCCGGACGCTGGATGTATTTCAGAAATCCGCTCTCACACCTCATGCCTGCCCCTCCGCCTGACGGATGATTTCTCCCAGGCGGGCTAGCAGCTTGTCCTTGCCGTCGCGCGTGACGGAGGAGAAGGGAATCACATCCCACGGCTGCACGCCCAGCGTGCGGCAGATGCCCAAGATGGCTTTTTGCTGCTGCGCACGGGAAAGCTTATCGCTCTTGGTGGCGATGACCGTGCAGGGCAGGTTGTTGTGCTGAATCCATGCCTGCATCTGAATGTCGTTTTCACCCGGATCATGGCGGATATCCACCAGATGAAGAATGTGGCACAGGTGCTCGGAACCGCTCAGATAGCTGTCCATCATCGCGCCCCAGTCCTCGATCATCGTGCGGCTGACGCGCGCATAACCATAGCCCGGCAGATCGACCAGGTGGAAATCGTCGTTGATGCGGAAGACATTGACCAGGCGCGTCTTTCCCGGCTCGGAAGAGACGCGCGCCAGTTTATTCTGGTTGCAGAGGCAGTTGATCAGCGAGGACTTGCCCACGTTGGATTTGCCCGCGATGGCGATCTGCGGCAGGCCCTGCCCGCTGAATTTCTGGTTGCCGGTGAGAGATGTGACGAAGGTTGCGCGTTTGATCTGCATGGTGGCTCCTTAATTTTCAGATGTAAAGACGTTTTTGAGCACGTCGTCCAGTGTATCCATGGGGCGGAAATCCAGTTCCTTGCGGATGCTCTCCGGCACCTCGACAAGATCGGCCGTGTTTTCGCGCGGATAGAGCACGATCTTGGCTCCGGCGCGGTTGGCGGCGATGGATTTTTCTTTCAGCCCTCCGATGGGCAGCACGCGCCCGCGCAGGCTGATCTCGCCCGTCATGGCGATGGTCTGCGGCACGGGCTTGCCCGACAGCGCAGAGTAAATCGCCGTGACCATCGTCACGCCTGCGGAGGGGCCGTCCTTGGGCGTAGCGCCCATGGGCACATGGATGTGCAGATCCACCTTGGTATGAAAATCTTCGTCGATGCCCAACTCCGTCGCGTGTGCGCGGATATAGGATACTGCCGCCTTGGCGCTCTCCTGCATCACGTCGCCCAGTTTGCCGGTCAGCTGCAACTGGCCGCTGCCCTTCATGGCGGTGGCCTCGATGGTCAGAATTTCGCCGCCGACCGCCGTCCAGGCAAGGCCTGTCACACACCCGACCAGGGATTTATCTTCAATCTTGTCGTGCATGGCCTGAACGGGGCCCAACAGCTCATGTACCTTCTTTTCGTTGACACGGAAGCTCTTTTTTCCGTCCATCTTGGCGATAGCGCCCTTGCGGCACACTGCGCCGATGGTGCGCTCCAGCGTGCGCACGCCTGCCTCGGATGTGTAATCGCTGATGATGGCGCGCAGCGCGCCGTCCTCCAGCCGCAGGAAGGACTTGGTCAGCCCGTTTTCCTTCAGCTGCTTGGGCAGCAGGTGGCGCTTGGCGATTTCAAATTTTTCCTCCGGCGTATAGCTGGAAAGCTCGATGATCTCCATGCGGTCGAGCAGCGGGCGGGACACGGTTTCCAGACTGTTTGCCGTGACAACGAACATCACCTGGCTCAGGTCGAAGGGAATGTCCAGATAGTGATCGCGGAAGGTGCTGTTCTGCTCGGAATCCAGCACTTCGAGCAGCGCCGCCGCAGGGTCGCCGCTCATATCCGCAGACATCTTGTCGATTTCGTCCAGCAGCATCACGGGATTCATGGTGCCCGCCTGCTTGACCGAGGTAATGATGCGGCCGGGGATCGCGCCAATGTAGGTGCGCCGGTGACCGCGAATCTCCGCTTCGTCGCGCACGCCGCCCAGTGACATCCGCACGAAGGAGCGGTTGAGCGCGCGGGCGATGGAGCGCGCGATGGAGGTCTTGCCCACGCCGGGAGGGCCCACCAGGCAAAGAATCGTGCCTTTGAGCGAACGAGTCAGCGCATGCACTGCAAGGTATTCCAGAATGCGCTCCTTGACCTTTTCCAAACCGTAGTGGTCACGCGCCAGCACCTTGCGCGCGCGGTCGAGAGAATAATCATCCTGCGTATAAGTACCCCACGGGAGATCGGCAATCGTCTCCAGATAGGTGTGCAGCACGTTGATATCGGGGGAGCCGGGCGTCATGTTTTCCAGACGCTCCAAATCTTTATCGATCTTTTCGCGCACAGCGGGCTCGAAGTTGATCTTGTCCAGCTGCTCGCGCAGTTCGGTCACATCCGTCAGATCTGCGCTGCCCAGTTCCTTGCGAATCACCTTCATCTGTTCGCGCAGGAAGTATTCGCGCTGATTTTTTTCCATCAGCTGGCGAACCTTGGCTTCCAGCTGCATTTGCAGCCCGGCCTGCTCGGTTTTCTGTGCCAGCAGCACGCAAAGGCGCTCAATGCGCGCCGGAATGCTGACGATGTTGAGCACTTCGAGCTGCTCCGGCACGGTTTCCAGAACGTGCGCTGCAATCAGGTCGCAGAGCTTATCGCAGTTGTCTACCTTTTCCAGATAATCCGCCGCGTCCTTGGGAATCTTGGGAGAAACCTCTGCATACTTGTGGAAAAAGTCCACCAGCACGCTGCGGGAAGCGGAGAGCAGCAGCTCTGCGCCGTTTTCCTCGGGGAGATCCTGAATCTCTGCCATCGGCGCGCCCTTTACCATCTGAATGGAGAGAAAACGCGCGCGGCGCACGCCCTCCACCGTCACACGGACAGGGCCGCCCGGCGTGCGCAAAATGCTCTTAATGCGCGTAACCACGCCGATTTTGTTGAACGCCTCATAATCAGGCACTCGCACGGCATCCACCTGATGGGTCGCCAGAAAGACCTCGCGTCCTTCATCCAGCGCGCCCTCAAAAGAGGTAATGCTTTCATCACCGCTGAGTTCGAAATTGGCGTTCATGTAAGGGAAAATGACGAGCTTGTGCAGCGGTACAAAGGGAAGAAGCTGCACAAAGCCGTCGGTGACATTGTTTTCGTTTTCCATAAAACCTTGATCCTTTTTGTTTTATTGCGTAATTGCTGAAATTATTCGCCGTAAAGATCGCGCACCCGGCGCAGGGATTCATGCGTGCCGATGTCGTAGCAGGGCTTGTCCGTCACATAGGCGTAAACCGGCATCTGCTGCGTCAGCCATACCGGGTAGTTGCCGGGGGAATCGGGGCTGTTGCCTTGGGCAAGATAATCCCTGACCATCCGCATCACGCGCGCGGGGTAGAGGTACAGTGCAAACACCGCGTCGTCGGACGGCGGATCCTGCGGCTTTTCCACAAGATGAGTCACACGGTTATCCTCATCCAGCACAGCCACCGCAAACCGGCGCAAAAGCTCTACATCGTGAACCTTCTGCGCGAGCAGCAGCGGGCTGCGGCCGTGGGAAAGATAGGCCTTGTAAAAGTCATGGTAATCAATCATCAAAAGATTGTCGCCCGCCACGACCAGGCAGTCGTCATCCATGCCGGTTTTATCCAGTACATAGGCAATATCGCCGATTGCGCCGCGCTTGGTTGCGTCGTCGTGCGTGCCGTCGTCGTGTATGACCAGGCGGGGATCATTTTCTTCTTTAGCCCATTTGACAAAATGGGGATAAAATTTCTCGTTGGATACAACGTGAATTTGATCAACTTCGGAAAGCTTATCCAGCTGGGCAACAATGTGATTGAGAAGCGGCCGGCCGCCGACCGTCAGCAGCGCCTTGGGGAAATTTTCCGTCAGAGGATAAAGCCGGGTCGCGTAACCCGCAGCCAGTATGATCGCCTTCATCTCGACACCTCCAAGGTAGAGTCGTTTTATTGTCTATTATACCACAAAGACGGCAAGCCCAACAACCTTTCCCGTTGCGCGTTGCGGAATTTTATTATATAATAAGACAATCGTGACAAAGAAGGAGGGAAGCGCTGTGCCCAGACGCATTCGGGTGTCCAGCATCAAAAAAAGAGTGTCTCATCTGCGCAGGCAGAGCCATCTTCTTCACCATTTCCGCATCAAGGCAACGCTGGCGATTCTGCTGGTGCTGGCGATTGTGCTGGGCGTTCATGCCTATGTCGAAGACTACAGGGTCAGCGGCGATGCGGATGATCCCGAGGTTGTGGTGGGCACCACGCTGCGTGCGCGTCTCAATCCCGATGAGGTGGAAGGCCGCCCCTCCGTCATGGATCTGCTGGAAGAATCCGGCGTGCGGCCCACGCTGATGCAGACGCTGGTCATCACTTGTGAAAGCGACCAGATCGAGGTCACAGCAGCGGACGCGGCGCAATATCGCGTTGTCAACGAAGGGGGCGCGCTGATGCTGCTCAGCCCCGACGGGCAGAACTGCGGCAAGGTGCAGCGCATCTTCCTGCCCGCGGATGAAAACGCCGTCAAAGCTCCATCCTGATTCGGACAATTCCATGAAAAAAAGAAACGTCTTCCGGGTATGCTAGCGGTGAAAACCATAGCAGAATCGGGAGGCGGTTTTTTATGTCCTTTGGCAGAATATTGCTGCTGGCTGTGGGCGTGCTGGTGCTCTGCGGCATAGGCCAGCGCGTGCTGGACAGGCTGCGGCTGACGGACCGGCAAGCTCTGCTCTTCATCGGGCTCATCTTTGTCGGCGGATGGATTCCGTCCATCCCGCTGGGCGGCGGCGTTTCGGTCAATATCGGCGGTGCATTGGTGCCGCTGGGACTGTGCATTTATCTGATGATCCGTGCGGGAACGGCGAAGGAGCGTTGGCGTGCAGTATTTGCCTCGGTGCTTTCGGCGGCGGCGGTGCTGCTGCTGGGCATGGCGCTGCCCGATGAGCCGGAAACCATGCCCTTTGACGTGAACTATCTTTACGGTCTGGTGGCGGGCGTGATTGCCTATTTGCTGGGGCGCAGCCGCATTTCCGCGTTTATTGCGGGCGTGATGGGCGTGCTGCTGGCGGACTGCGCGCAGGCGGCGGCCAACGCGGTGCGCGGCGTGCCGGTGAATCTCAATCTGGGCGGCGCGGGAGCGATGGATGCGGTGGTGCTCTCCGGACTGATCGCCGTAATGCTGGGTGAACTGGTCGGTACGCTGGCAGAGCGCGTTTCCGGCAAGGCGGAACGCCATGCGCAGATTGTGGACGGCAAGCAGGTACTGGTTTCCAAGGAGAGGGGGCGCGGCAAATGAGAAAGCTGTCGGCATGGGCTTTGATTTTTCTGCTGACCTTCGCGCTTTGTTTGCCCGTTCTGCGGGCGGAGACGGAGGATGAGATTTGGACGCTGGTGACGCAGGAAGGCATTGCGCTCACCCGTATCGGCACAAAGGTCAGCGTAGGGGATGAATACATCTCCGGAGACAACACGGTTTACCGCGTGATTTCCGTGGACGAAGGAAAGCGGGAAGCAACCGTTGCGCCTATTGGAGAAGAAGCTGCGCTGACGCAGGCGTTTTTTCTCGTGCAACCCGTTGCGCAAAATGCCAAGCGCGTCGGCCTTTATTGCACGCACTCCGATGAATCTTACGAAACCGGCGATGGGACGTCTTCTATTGAGACGGGCTGGGCGGGGATCCACGATGTGGCCGCGACGCTCAAGAGCTGGTTGGAGGACAAGGGCATAGAGGTGGACTTCGATACGGGCACCTTCCTGCCGCACGATGCGGGCGCTTACCGCAGGTCCCGCAGCGCAACCGCTTCTCTGGTCAAAAAGGGGCCGGCTGCGATCTTTGATATTCACCGCGACGGCATTCCGGACGCGGCGGAATATGAAACGCAGGTCAATGGCGAGGACATGACCATGGTGCGGCTGCTGGTTGGCCGCTCCAATCCCAACAGCGCCGAAAACCGGCAGTTCGCCGTGCAGCTCAAGTCCGTGGCGGACGAGCTTTATCCCGGCTTGGTGAAGGATATCTTCATCGGCAAGGGCAATTACAATCAGGAGCTGCTGCCCGATTCCGTGCTGCTGGAATTCGGCACGCACACGAGCGATAAAGAGCAGGTGCTGACCTCCACGGCATATATGGCGGACGTCATCAACGTCGCGGTGTTCGGTGCGTCGCCCGGTCAATCGCAGAAAAAAGACGCGCAGAATGCAGCGCCGCAGCAAGCGGAAACCACACAGCCGGAAGGGCCGAAGGTTTCTCGGCAGTCTGCGCAGACCGAAACGGGCGGCCGCAGCGGAATCTGGACGGCCATGGGCTGGATTGCCGGCATTGTGCTGCTGGGGGGACTGACCTTCGGCCTTGTCGCCAACGGCGGATTCGGTGGTTTTGGCGAGCGTGTAAAGCGCTTTTCCTCCGAGGTTTCGGGCGGGCTTTTTGGCAAAAAGCCTAAAGAATAGAAAAAACACTTCTGCCTCCGGTGGACGCAGAAGTGTTTTTTTATCCCAAGATAGGGTTTAACCAAACACGTCTTGACATCCTGCATGGATAGAAGGATAATATTTGATGGATTTTTATGTGCAGGAGGTTGAAATGGGACATATCATCAAAGGCGTTCCGGAGGATAGTCTGGGCGCGGAACTCGGTCTTGTTCCCGGCGATGAGCTGTTGCGCATCAACGGAGAAGAGGTCGTCGATCTAATCGACTATGAGGCGCTGATTGCGACGGTCGATCTGACGGTCACCTATCTTCACAACGGGGAAGAGATGGAGGTCTCCTGCGAAAAGGACGAATACGAGGAGCTGGGCGTCGATTTCGGCGACGGACTGCTCAAAACCCGCGTCTGCAAGAACCACTGCATTTTCTGCTTTATCGACCAGATGCCGCCCGGATGCCGCAAATCGCTTTACGTCAAGGACGACGACTGGCGCATGAGCCTGATGATGGGCAATTTTGTGACGCTGACCAATGTGGACGACAAGGAACTTCAGCGCATCTGCAAGCGTCACGCTTCACCTCTTTACATCAGCATCCATGCTACCGACGGACAGGTGCGAAAGACCATGATGCGCAACCCGCATGCCGACCGCATCATGCAGCAGCTGACTACCCTCAAAAATGCGGGCATTCAGTTCCACGGGCAGATCGTCTGCTGTCCCGGCATCAACGACGGAGAGGTGTTGGAAAAGACCTTCTCCGATCTTTACGCGATGTATCCTGCGGCGCAGTCGGTTGCGGTTGTGCCGGTCGGGCTGACCAAGTACCGCGAAGGGCTTTATCCCGTGCGCTCCTTTACGCAGAGCGAGGCGGACGATGTGATCCGCATCATCAGCCGCTGGCAGAAAAAATGCTATAAGGAGTTGGGTACGCGCTTTGTCTATGCGTCGGATGAGTTCTACTGCATTGCCGGGCGCAAGATGCCCAAAGAGGAATCCTATGAGGATTTCGCGCAGATCGAAAACGGCGTAGGCCTTTTTGCCCAGCTGAAGGCGGAATTTGACGATGCGATGATGGAAGCGGTGGAAAGCCCGGAAAAGAAGCACTTCACCATCGCCTGCGGTGTATCGGTCGCGCCGCTGCTGCGCATGATGATCGGAGCGTACAACTGGGAAAATCTGGATCTGGACATCATACCGGTTCGCTGCGGCTTCTTCGGCGGCGCGGTCACGGTCACGGGTCTGATTACGGGGAGCGATTTGATCCGCGATCTTGCGGGTATTCAGACCGATTCGCTGATTATAACGGAAAATATGCTGCGCGCCGAGCAGGATCTCTTCTTGGACGACATGACGCTGGATGAGGTGCAGGAGAAGATCGGCGTGCCGATCCATGTGGTCGAAAATAACGGAGCGGCGCTGGCTGACGCGCTGCTGAATGGATTTGGAGGATAAAGACCATGGCGGTCAAACCGATTATTGCCGTCGTCGGGCGGCCCAACGTGGGCAAATCCACGTTTTTCAACAAAATGGTAGGGGCGCGCGTTTCCATCGTGCAGGATTCCCCCGGCGTGACGCGCGACCGCGTCTATGCCGACGCATCCTGGCAGAATTATGAATTCACGCTGGTGGATACCGGCGGTATCGATCCCTATTCCGACGATCCGCTGCTGCGCCAGATGCGCCGCCAGGCGGAAATTGCCATCGAGACGGCGGACGTGATCCTGTTCTTCGTGGACGGGCGCGACGGCCTGACCGGACCGGACTATGAGGTGGCGGATATGCTTCGCCGCGCCAAGCGCCCGGTGATGCTGGTGGTTAACAAGATCGACACCCCGATGCGCGAATTGGACAAAGCGGAGTTCTATGCCCTGGGCATGGGCGAGCCGCATGCGATTTCCTCGGTCAACCTGCTGGGATTGGGCGACCTGCTGGAGGAGATGTGCAAGCTGCTGCCCGAACCCGTGCCGGATGAAAGCGGCGAGGAAAACCACGGCCCGGTCAAGATCGCCGTGGTCGGCCGCCCCAATGTGGGCAAATCCTCGCTGACCAACCGCATTCTCAACGAGGAACGCGTGATGGTTTCCGATATTGCGGGCACCACGCGCGATGCCATTGACACGCCCTTTACCGATAACGGCGAGGATTTCGTCATCATCGACACGGCAGGCATCCGCAGAAAGAGCAAGATTGAGGACGAAACGCTGGAACGTTACAGCGTTATCCGATCCCTTGCGGCGATCCGCCGCTGCGATGTGGCGCTGGTGCTCATCGACGCGCAGGACGGCGTGACCGAGCAGGACGCGCGCATTGCGGGTTATGTGCATGACGAAGGCAAGGCGTGCATCATCGTCGTCAACAAGTGGGACGCGGTCGACAAAGAAACCGGCACCATGGAAAAGTTCACCCAGAAGGTGCGCAACGACCTGAAGTTCCTGGATTACGCGCCGGTGCTCTATATTTCTGCCAAGACCGGCCAGCGCGTCAACCGCGTGTTGGAAGCCGTCCGCGCGGCTTACCGCAATTCGTCCAGCCGCATCACCACCGGCGTGCTCAACGACGCGCTGCACGATGCGATGTCCGTCACGCCGCCGCCGTCGGAAAACGGCCGCCGCCTGCGCATCTATTACGCGACGCAGCAGTCCACACAGCCGCCGACCTTCATCCTCTTTGTCAACGACAAGGACTTGATGCACTTCTCCTATGAGCGCTATCTGGAAAACCATTTTCGCAAAACCTTCCCGCTGGAAGGCACGCCGATCCGCATTTGGATACGCGCAAGAAAAGAAAAGGAGGATTAACGCCCCATGACGGTATTGAAATGGATTCTCGTCCTGGTCGTGTCTTATCTGCTGGGCTGCATTCAGACCGGCGTGATCATCTCCGGCGCGCAGCATGTGGACATTCGCGCACACGGCTCCAAGTCCACCGGCACGACCAATGTGTTCCGCGTGCTGGGTGCGAAGGCTTCGCTGGTGACGTTTGTGGGCGATGTGCTCAAGGGCGTGCTGGCCTGCCTGCTGGGGCTTTGGCTGCTCGGCAACACGGGCGCGTCCCTGGCGGGCATCGCGGTGGTGCTGGGACATATGTACCCCGTCTTCTATAAGTTCAAGGGCGGCAAGGGCGTTGCGACCTCGCTGGGCACCTCGCTGGTGCTCAATCCGCTGCTGGGATTGATCCTGCTGGCGGTTTCTGCCGTGGGCATTGCCATCACTCACGTTGTTTCGATCTTCTCAATCGTGTCGCTGGTGGCCTTTGGTCTGATCAACCCTTTCCTGTGCAAGGGGGACGTTGCGGAGATCATTTATTCCATCGTCCTTGCGCTGCTGGTGGTTTGGGCGCACCGCACCAATATCAAGCGTTTGCTCAGCGGCACCGAAAACAAACTGGATTTCTCCCGCAAAACGACCAAGCGGAACCTGAAATAAGCTCTGCCTGCGAACAAAAAGTGCTGCGCTTGCGTTTAATAAGGCGTAAGAGCGGTTATTTCTGCGGCAATTGGGATGCTTGCCTTGCATTGTACCCTGCTTTGGGGTATAATAAAAAGTGAAATTGATGCTTTATTGCCCGTATCGAAGGAACAGGAGGGATATACAATGGCAGCAGAATGCAAAATCAAAAATGAATTGGGTACCATTTCGGTTGTAGAAGATGTCATCACGACCGTTGCGGGTTACGCGGCGGTGGAGTGCATCGGCATTGTTGCGATGGCTTCCAAGCGTGCGACAGACGGCCTGGTTGAGCTTCTGGGCCGCGAAAACCTCAAGCGCGGCGTCCGCGTGGCGCTGAGCGAAGACAGCTGCGCCATCAGCCTGTACATCATCGTGGAGTACGGCGTGTCTATCGCGGCCGTGGCCAAGAACGTGATCGAATCGGTCAAGTACCGCGTTGAGAGCATGGTCGGCATCAAGGTGGACAAGGTGGATGTCACGGTTGAGGGAATCCGCGTCAACTGAGAACAAAGATGAGCTTCGCGCGGCTGAACCGGCTGCGCGGAGCTTCAAGTTTTTCCAACCCGCAGGGTTGCACGTCTGGAGGTAAACAGATTGACCTTTCTTACAACGATTGACGGTCATCTCTTAAAGGAGATGGTCATCAATGGCGCCGGGATGCTGGAAAAGCATAAGGCCGCCATTGACGCGCTGAACGTTTTCCCTGTGCCCGACGGCGATACGGGCACCAATATGTCGCTGACAATGGTCAGCGCCGTTAAGGAGCTCGCCGCTGTGGACTCTGCGGATGCTTCTGTGGTCGCCGCGGCGATTGCCAGGGGCGCGCTCAAGGGTGCGCGGGGCAACTCCGGTGTCATTCTCTCCCAGCTCTTCCGCGGTTTTTCCGAGGGAGCGAAGGAGCATGAGACCATCGACGCACAGGTTTTTGCAGCTTCTCTTGCCAGAGGCGTTGAAAAGGCCTATAAAGCCGTGATGAAGCCCCGCGAGGGCACGATCCTCACCGTCGCCAGAGCGGTTGCCGAAAATGCGCAGGCATATGCGGAGAAGAACGATAACCTCTACGGCTTTGTGGAGGAGATGATCTCTTCCGGCAACGAGATGCTCAAGCGCACGCCCGATATGCTGCCGGTACTCAAGCAGGCCGGCGTGGTCGATTCCGGCGGAGCGGGTTTGATGACTATTTATCTGGGCTTTAAGGCTGCGTTGGACGGCGAAGAGGTCGATGCGGTCGGCGATATCACCAAGCAGCTCACCGCGCTCAACGACCAGCAGCAAGTCAAGCCCGAGCAGACCGGCGCGGCTTCCGGTGCAACGGAGGATATTGAGTTCGGCTACTGCACCGAAACCTTCATTACGCATCTGAACGAAGGCGTGGGGCAGAGAGATGTGGATAACCTGCGCAGCAAGCTGATGGAATTCGGCGACTGCGTGCTGGTTGTGGCCGATCAGGATATGATTAAGGTCCACTGCCATTCCAACGACCCCGGCAGAATTCTGCGCTACTGCATTCGTCTGGGTGAGCTGGATAACGTCAAGGTGGAAAATATGCGCACCCAGCACCGCACGCTGATTGAAGAAGCCAATGCGGTGCAGAACAAGACCCCTGCCATCGAAAAGGAAGTCGGCTTCGTGGCGATTTCTGCGGGCGACGGCATTGCGGCGATGTTCCGCGATTTGACGGTCAACGAGATCGTTCAGGGCGGCCAGACGATGAATCCCTCCACGGAAGATATCGTGCAGGCGATTTACCGCTGTGCGGCCAAGACCACCTTTGTGCTGCCCAACAACAAGAACATCATCATGGCGGCGCAGCAGGCGGCGGAGTTGATGGAGGACCGCAAGGTCATCGTTATCCCCACCAAGACCATCCCGCAGGGTGTTGCAGCGATGATCGCCTATGTGCCGGATGTTTCCGATGACGACAATGAGCAGGCGATGAACGAGGCGGCGCAGTCCGTGCGCTCCGGCTCGGTCACCTATGCCATCCGCGATTCGGTGTTTGACGGCAAGGAAATTAAGAAGGACGACGTGCTGGGCCTAAACGAGGGTAAGGTTGCCAGCGTGGGCAAGGACGTCAACGATGTGACCATTGACCTGATGAAGGCCATGATGACCGAGGACGATGAGCTGATTACGCTGTTCTACGGCGCGGACGTCACGGATGAAACGGCGCAGGCGCTCAGCACGCGTATCGGCGAGGAGTTCCCGCAGTGCGAGCTGGAGATGCTTGCGGGCGGCCAGCCGCTGTATTATTATCTGTTCTCTATCGAATAAAAGCGGAACGCTTTGCATTCCGGCCGCTCTTTTACTGAACCGCACCCCATTTGTTAGACAGTATGGTATACTACTAACGAATGGGGTGTT
>CAJJNQ010000032.1 GCA_905193155.1 uncultured Christensenella sp. | reverse complement strand
CTTGGCGGTTTTCATACCAACGGAAAGGCGGTGCATCTGTCCGTAGACCGTCTCGATATAGCGGATGGCTTCTTCATTTTCCTGCATATCGATCAGCGAATAGACGACCTGCAAGTGGTTGATGAAATCATGGCGCTGTTTGCGCAGCTGCACGTTGAGATCATCCAGCTGTTCAAAGGCTTCCGTCAGCATCTCGGTCTGTTCGTTAGCCTTTTTCCAGATAAAGCCGTCGCGCACAGAGGTCAGCCCTTCAAAGATGAGCATCACCAGTGCTACCGTTGCGAAGGGACGCAGCACGTTCATCAGGTTCTCGTTCAAATCAAAGGTATCGACAATGAGCAAGCCGATCAGCAGCACCACTTCAATGGAATTGATGACGATCGACATGGTGGAAACCTTGCCGATATTGATCTTTTTTCGCTTAAACTTCATCCATGGTCGCCTCCATTCCAGTCCTTATTTTATCACATGAGCCCTTTATCCCGCAACCGGACAAGACGCAATAAAGCCCTCCGGCCCGAAGGCCGGAAGGCTTTGCAAAAGGTGTTTTCAGCGTTTTTACGCTCTGTGGTCACGGACGCAGGCCATGCCGCGCTCGATCGCCTCGCGGTTGATGGGCAGCAGATGCGCCTTGCGCTCGCCGAACATCGCCTTGAGGTTGTTCATGACGGTATCGACAGTGACGGCGTGCGCCACTTCGATATATGCACCGAGCATAACCATGTTGGCCACCTTGTTATTGCCCAGTTCGTTGGCAATATCGTTGGCGGGGACATAAATGGCCTCGATATTGGTGCGCTCCGCCTTGCGATCGACCAGAGAAGAGTTGATCAGCAAGGTCTTGCCGGGCAGCACCGCGCTTTCAAACTTATCCAGTGAAGGACGGTTGAGCGCCATGACGCAGGTTGCTTCATTGACGATGGGCGAGCAGACCGGTTCGTCCGAAATGATAACGTTGCAGTTCGAGGTGCCGCCGCGCATCTCCGCGCCGTAGGACGGCAGGAAGGAAACTTCCTTGCCCTCTTCCATGCCGGCCTCAACCAGCATTTTGCCGATCAGCTGAACACCCTGGCCGCCGAAGCCTGCAATGATGAGCATTTCTTCCATCGCTTACACCTCCTTGTACACGCCGAGCGGGAACTGGGGAATCATGTTCTCCTCCAGCCACTTCAGCGCTTCCTGCGGGGTCAAACCCCAGTTGGTGGGGCAAGTGGAGAGCACCTCGACCATGCTGAAGCCCTTACCCTCGATCTGCGCCTCAAAAGCCTTTTTGATGGCCTTCTTGGCGGCGATGACGTGGGGAACGTCATGGACAGAAACACGCTCGATGTAAGCAGGACCGTTGAGTTGAGAGAGCATCTCGCTCATCTTAACCGGGAAGCCGCAATGTGCGGTGTCACGACCATAGGGCGAGGTGGTGGTGATCTGTCCGGGTAGAGAGGTTGGAGCCATCTGGCCGCCGGTCATACCGTAGATCGCATTGTTGACGAAAATCGTAGTGATCTTCTCACCGCGGGCCGCCGCATGGACAATCTCCGCCGCGCCGATGGAGGCTAAGTCACCATCTCCCTGATAGGTAAAGACTACCTTATCGGGATGGACGCGCTTGGCACCGGTAGCGCAGGCTGGCGCACGGCCGTGAGCCGCTTCCATCATATCACAGTTAAAATAATTGTAGGCAAAGACCGCGCATCCAACCGGTGCGATACCGATGGCCGTCTCCCCCACGCCCAGCTCCTCAAGCACTTCCGCAACAAGGCGGTGAATGATGCCGTGGGTGCAGCCGGGGCAGTAATGGAAGGGAGTATCGGTGAGCATGGAGGTCTTTTTGAACACCACTGCCATTTTACTTGCCCTCCTTGATACCGGAAAGATAGTTCAGAATATCCTTGACCGTGGGCACAACGCCGCCGGTACGGCCATAAAACGAGACGGGCTTGACGCCGTTGACAGCGATCTTGACGTCGTCCACCATCTGGCCGCAGGACATTTCAATTGAGACGACTTCCTTGACAGAGGGCTGATTCGCCGCGTCAAAGACCGCCTTGTAGGGGTAGGGCCAGACCGTGATGGGGCGGACGATACCGACCTTCAGGCCGAGCTTTTCCTTGGCTTCCTTCGCTGCACGCATACACACACGAGCCATGGTGCCGTAGGCCACAACGATGACGTCCGCATCCTCGGTATCGATGTTCTGCCAGCGGACTTCCTTTTCCTCAATGACCTTATACTTGGCGTTGAGGTCGTTGTTGTGCTGCTCGCAGGCAGCGGGATCGATGTAGAGCGAGTTGATAATCGCGCGCTCGGTGCGATTCGGCTGACCAGCCGCCCAGGGCTTGACAGGCAGCGCTTCCTTGCGGGGTTCGGGCATCTGCACCGGCTCCATGATCTGGCCGAGCATGCCGTCGCCCAGCAGCATCACGGGATTGCGGTACTGATCCGCCAAGTCAAACGCGACGCCCATCAGATCAACCGCTTCCTGGACATTGGCGGGAGCAAAACAGATCAGACGGTAGTCACCGTGTCCGCCGCCGCGGGTGGACTGGAAGTAGTCGCTCTGCGCAGGCTGAATGGAACCAAGGCCGGGGCCGCCGCGAACCATGTTGACCACAACGAGCGGCAGTTCCGCGCCGACGGCGTAGGAAATGCCTTCCTGCTTCAAGCTGATTCCGGGAGAAGAAGACGAGGTCATCACGCGCGCGCCTGCGCCAGCCGCACCATAGACCATGTTAATGGCCGAAACTTCGCTCTCGGCCTGCAAAAAGCAGCCGCCCACCTTGGGCATCCGCTTGGACATATATTCGGGAATCTGATTCTGGGGAGTGATGGGGTAGCCAAAGAAGAAACGGCAGCCAGCCAGGATGGCGGCTTCCGCAATGGCTTCGTTGCCCTTCATCAGTACCTTTGCCATGATGGAAACCTCCTTACTTTTCTACCGTAATAATTACGTCAGGACACATGCGCGCGCAGCTTGCGCAGCCGATGCACTTACTCTGATCAATGCACTCCGCGGGATGATAGCCCTTGGCGTTGATACGAACCGGCGCCATCTGCAAGATGTGCCGGGGGCAAAAGGTCACGCACAGCCCGCAGCCCTTACACTTTTCTTCGTTAAAGGTAACGCTTGCCATCTCTTTTCTACCCTTCCTTCCGTCTGCAATCCCAGCAGACCCTGCTAGAATACAAAACACGCCTTTTTTCGGTGTTTCCAATTAGTTTACACGCACGCAGGTCTCCTGTCAACGCATTCCCCTATCAAACCGTATTAAGATTCTTTTATATTTTATATGGAAATGGGCCTGCGGCAGCAAGCTGCGCAGACCCACTTTTCCGTTATTCAGTTTTCTTTTTTCATCCCGTTCTGCTTTTTCAGCACGCAAGAAAGGGCGATGTAGCCCGCCGTGCAGCAGAGCAAGCCGCAGGTTCCCGTCGTCAGGAACATCACGGCCATGCCGCTGCCCGCACCCTGTCCAACCAACTGCGCAAACGCCTGCGCCGCAAGCGATGTCCCGGTCATGAACGGTTCAAAGGCTCGATCGGCCAGCACACCGCCCAGAAAAATCCCCGCCGGGATTGCGGCGAATTGCAGTGCATTGCGCACGGCAAAGATGCGCCCCTGCACCTCCTTGGGCACATGGGTATAGAGCAAATACTGCCCGCCGGAATCCAGCACCGGTATGGGCAGGCTGCCGCCCACTGCGGCCAGCGCCCAGACAAGCGGCGTGCGCCCCGCACCCATGAGCAAATCACCGAAGAGAAAGCTCAAGATTCCGGGCAGAAAGATTCTGCGCGGAAGATTCTTCGGTTGCGCCAGACGCGCCGCCAGAATGCCGCCGATCACACCGCCAAAGCCCAATATGCCCGACACCAGCTCCAGCACCTGCCGGCTGCCGCTGCGGGAAAGAATCATCGGTGAGAGTATGTTTTCGTAGGAAATGCGGGAAAAGAAATTCAGAGCCGCAAAGACGAGGATCATCGTCCGAACCGCCGCATCCTGCTTTAAGAACGCAAGCCCTTCCCGAAGCCCTGCAAAAGGGGTTTCAAACCCGCGCTTTTGCACCCGGTTCACCGCATCGTCTCCGGGAATGCGGATGAAGAAAAGCAACACGCCCGCCGCAAAAAGGAAAGTTCCCACATCCGCCAGCAACACCGACGCAATGCCAAACGTACTCATCAGGAACGCAGCCAGCATGGGTGAAGCCAAAGATACAGCAGAACCGGAGATGGACTGAAGCCCACTCATCTTCGTCAGCTTGTCCTGAGGGACCAGCCTTCCATTGGCGACGGCTGAAGCCGGAGACTGAAAGGCGTTCATGAAACCCGTGATCGCGTTAACCAGATAGATCCACGGTACACTGAGCCGGTTCAGCAGCAAAAGCGCCGCAATCAAAAGCGTACACAGGAACGCAACGGTATCTGCGCAGAGCATGATGCTCTTTTTGCGGTGACAATCTGCAAACCCGCCTGCAAACACACTCACCAGCACATAGGGCGCATAAGAGCAAAGGGTCAGCAGCGATACGGAAAGCGCACTGTTCGTCTGCCCATAAACCCAGAGCACCAACGCATAGCCGGTCATTGCGCTGCCCAGCTGCGAGACAGTCTGCGACAGCCAGAAAACGATAAAGGTTTTGAAATTCGCTTGTTGTTTCTGCATGAAGAAGCACTCCTCTTAAAAAAAGATGCGGAAGTTCCCCATGCAAGACGGATGATTGAAAAGTTCTAGACTCTGTACAACGGCCATCCGTCAGGCACGGGTTGTACAGAGGACGACATTGAGCTGGATCACACGGCGGTTCAGCAGAACCACGGCATTCTCCCCTCTTCCCCAAGAGATGCTATTCCATCCATTCCGGGCGCATCAGTATATCGATGGCGATGCGTTCGCCGGAAAGATGATCGGGAAGTTTATCCAATATATCCTGCTTGGCGCAGAGATAACCGATGGGCAGATTCATGCGGGTGCTCACCTCGTGCAGCAGCTCTTCGCCGCGCACAAGATCACTCTCTTCGGTCTCCCAAGCGACGTTGGCGTTGTTGATCACCGCCGTCGGGGACAGGCGGGAGCGCCCAGCCACGCGCAGCATCAGGTCGCAGACGGAATCCGCATCGCCGGAAAGCGGGCGGAAGGCGTTGACCACAAACAGCACCTCTACGTCATCCTGATCGAAATAAGGCTTATACTGTCCCAGCGCCGCCGCGCCGGTATCATCGCCGCCGACGTCGAAGATCACCCGGCGGCTTTTATCGGCAAAGACCGCCTGAATATCAGCAGGCAGGCTGGGCACATCGACGGTAGACATGGCAAAGGACGGAGCGTAAACCTTCACGCCCTCCTTTTCCAGCAGCTCGGTCCGCTCCGAAGAACGGAAGTAAGGATTGACAATATCCAGATCCACCAGCGTCACCTTTTCGCCGCGGCGGGCGAGCTTCAGGGCAAGGTTCAATGAAATCTCGGTCTTGCCGCTGCCATAATTACCCACCAGCACGAGGATGCGCGCCTTGGGGAGGTTTTCAGACTGCATAAGTATTTTTCTCCATTCTGTTATTGCGGCCGGATGGTGGTTGGTTCCTCGCTCCCTGCGCGGGAAGACTCGCCCTCCGGCTGACGCACCACGATAGGCGCATCTTCATCAGTTTCATCCCCGTCAAGATTCATCTTTCGCGGCGCGGGCGTCTGCTCAGAATGCGCGCGGCGAGTCACCTGCGGCTCGTTCTCCGGCTCCCGACGAAGCTGCGGCCTGGTATAAACCGGCTCCTGCGGCTCTTGCTGCTCCGGAGTGCGGCGCTGCGTGGCCTGTGCGCGTCGAATCACCGGCTCCCTTGCGGAGACATATACCGCATCGGATGCGTCTCTGCGCTCGGTCACGCCGGTATCCTCCAGCGGGTTATGCTCCTCTCTGGGCACGGGTTCCTCCGCAGGCTTTGCGCCGAACTTATCCGTCAGAAATCTGCGGAAGGAATAATAGGCATGCTTCCAATCGTCCTGCGGACGATAGCGCACAAAGTAGAGCACCTGGTCAATGACAAAGCCCAACAGCATGGTGACGATCGCAAGCGTCACCCAATTGTGCAGCACAAAGCCCACAAACCCGGTTTCCGGTACGATCTGCCCATTTGAATTGAGTATGCGTTCCAGCAAATCAGGTCCTCCTTGTCATCAGGCGGTTTTGGTGATTTTGAGAACCACTTTTTCCGTGCTGAGCGTATAGGCGTTGGACGAGGCGTCCGTGTTGATGCTGACAGAGAGCGGTGCAACGGAATCGCCCATTGCCTCATAGCCCGTCAGATCGACATAGACTGAAATATCATCGTTGGTCAGTTTTTCCAGCGCAGATTTTGCCATGGTTACTTCGATATCCACCGTCGCGTTATATAGCTCGGCCGTAAGCCCCGCGCCCAGGTTGCGATAGGTGACGGGCAGACCCTTGAAGGTCTTGGTCGCTTCCTCTTCCTTAACGCGCACCACCACATCCACGTCGCTGACGTCCATCCAGACGATATCGGGGTTCTTTTTCAGCGGCAGCGTGACGGTAAAGGTTTCATCCGCACCTTCCAGATCAATGGTGGAAACCGGAATGCCTGTCAGCTCGTCCAGAACAGACTGCGGCGCGGCCACACGCACCGTTGTGGGCGCGATTTCGATATTTTCCAGATAGAAGCCGTCCTTGAGCAGCCCCGTGGTCGAGGACTCAAACGTGATGGGTAGCTCACGGATGGGATAGACCGGGATCGAGACCGAAACGGAATTGCCCACGGTCGAAGAAATATTGGCCGATTCGACCGGTTCAGAGTTTTCATCCACCAATGTATAGACGACCGAACGGTTGAAATCGGAGTTCAGGTCGGTCAGATCCACCTGCGCCACAGCAGCCACCACGCGGTTGACCTCGGTTTCCGGGCCGGTAATCTGGAACTGCGCCGGAGTCGCCACGACCTTGCCCAGCCGGTAATCACCGGAAAGCGTGCCCGTGGTCGAAACCTGAACCGGCACGATGGAATGCGTCAGGCTTTCCACCTCGACGTCCACGCTGCCAACGGTACTCGACCGCGCCGTGCCATAGGTCGTACTCAAGTTCACGCGCAGCTCATGCGCGCCGATCGACGTGATGCGGGAAAAATCAATGGTCGCCGTGACATTGTCCTTGTTGACCTTGGAAAGATCGTCCATCGGCACATCGAGATAGACGTCCACGGTGGCGGGCAGCGCATCTTCTTCCGTCGCAAGCGAGAGTTCGCGCTCGTTGAGCGTGCTCAGGCCCGTCAATTCTACCGGAACATCGTAGACCACCTTGGTTCGTGTCGGATTGGTCTGGGTCATGACCACAGCCCAAAGCACGATGGCAAAGGCGAGTGAGAGCACTTTAAGGCCCGTATTATGCGTCAACAGGCGCAGCACCGGGATTTTTTCAATCTTGCCGCGAAGCTTTGCGTTCTTGCCGCTCAGAACCTTTTTGATATTCTTTTTTTCGTCCTTCCGGTTGTTTTGCTGAATACCGCTCATTTTCTGCTCCTCCACTTGTTCAGCATGGGAGAGATCACGCCGGTGACGGGAGCTTTATCGGGATCGTAGATGCCGTGCAGCACCGTGCGTATCGCGTCCGCATCGAGATGACGGGTGAGTTTTCCCCCACGCGCCATGGACATGGTGCCCGTCTCTTCCGATACAATCAACGTGGTGGCGTCGGTGTTTTCAGTCACGCCGATGCCTGCGCGATGGCGGGTGCCCAGCTGTTTGGAGATGGAATTTTCCTCCGTCAGCGGCAGGAAGCAGCCCGCCGCGACAATCCTTGTGCCGCGGATGATCAGGGCACCGTCGTGCAGCGGCGTATTGGGCTCAAAAATCTGTTCCAGTAACGGAGCCGAAACGATGGAGTCGATAGGATTGCCGGTTTCGATGATATCGCCCAGCGGGGTTTTGTGCTCGATAACGATCAGCGCACCGACCTTGCGGCGGGAAAGGTTTTCCATAGCGCGGACGATCTCGCCCACCATGCGCTCCACCTCGTCGGGATCCGCCTGATGCGTTTTATCGATCAAGCCGGTTTTACGGCCGATCTTTTCCAGTGCGCGGCGCAGTTCCGGCTGGAAGAGCACCACCAGCACCACAGCCCCCGCATCCATGATGTATTTCATGATCCAGTTGAACGCCTGGAGCTCGAGCAGGTCGGATATCCAATAGGCGAGGAACAGAATGCCCACGCCCTTGATGACCTGATTGGCCTTCGTCTCTCTTGTCAACAGCAGCAGGTTATAGATCATGAACGTGACGATCAATATGTCGATCAGGTCGTTCACGGTCAGTCTTTCCACTGTATTTGCCCATAAAACCTGCATCTCTGTCCACAGTCTGCTCATGGATCCACCACCCCGTCCTCAGCTTTCGAATCCTGCTGATTCTATTATAAACCAATATAGGCAAAGAAGCAAAGCCTTTGTGCCCCTTTATCAGATAGATAAACGCGACATAAATAAATCGTGTTGCATCTTCCGTTCGGATGCGGTACACTAAGGTTGCAGAACCAACCAACAAGGGGGTATTATCACATGACAAAAGAAAAAGTGATTCTCGACACCGATATTGGTTCCGATATTGACGACAGCGTCGCTCTCGCCTACCTGCTGATGCAGGAAAAGTGCGACCTTCTTGGTGTCACGACGGTTTCCGGCCAGCCGGAAAAGCGCGCAATGATGGTCAGCGCGCTGCTCAAGGTCGCGGGCCGCGAGGACATTCCCGTCTTCCCCGGCGCGCCCATCCCAATGCTGACCGACGTCAAACAGGCCACCGCGCCGCAGGCGGATCGGCTTGCCAACTGGCCGCACGAAACGCAATTCCGCATGGGTGCCTACCTCGAATTCATGCGCGATACCATCCGCAGGAATCCCGGTGAGGTTACGCTGCTGGCCATCGGACCTATGACCAATTTGGGACTGCTCTTTACGATGGATCCGGAAATTCCATCCCTGCTCAAGCGCATCGTGCTGATGAACGGTTCCTTTGAACACAAGCTTGCCGTTTCTTACAACGAATGGAATTCTCTCAACGATCCTTATGCTACTGCTATCGTTTACAACGCCAAAGCACCCATCCATCGTTCCATCGGTCTGGATGTAACGATGCAGGTACAGATGAAGGCCTCCGAAGTCGAAGCGCGCTTTACGCACCCGCTGCTTCAGCCTGTAAAGGATTTTGCATCGGTCTGGTTCAAAGATGCCGATTTGATGACCTTCCATGATCCTTTGGCCGCCACGACCATCTTCGACGACAACATCTGCGGCTTCACGCGCGGCAAGGTGGAAATCGAGCTGCAGTCCGAAAAACTCAGAGGCGTAACGCACTTCACCCCCAACGAAAACGGCCCGCACGAAATTGCTTCCACTGTTAACCGTGAGTACTTCCTGGATCATTATTTCAGCGTCTTCAAGTAAGCGCCTGTGTAATCGCGCTAAAGGAGGAACGGCATGGACATTCTGGACCGCATCGAAGAGGAAACAGCCTACATCGAGGGTGATCACGGCATATACACGGTTCCGGCAAACCTGTTGGACGCTGCGGTTCAGGAAGGAGACGTGCTGGTTCTCCTCGAAAACGGAACTTATGTGCCGGATGTACAGGCCACGCTGGAACGGCGCGAGCGGCTTCGCAAGCTGCGTCAGCGTCTTAGACGTCCCCATCAAAGCGAACAGTAAGTTAAAAAGCATCTGCCATCACTCGGTGGCAGATGCTTTTCATTTCGGGCTTTTAGCAAACACGATGCTGTGCTCTAGTCGGTAGAAACTTTTACCCTTTTAACTATTCTCCCCTGGAATATCCGTGAAATACCTATCCTGTCATACACTCGATACGAGAACTTGTTCTTCTCAAAGGAAAAACTTTTCATCGTACTTTGTCTGTCTATACCCGCTCCCAAATTGATGTACTCTTTGTTTCAAATAAACTCTGAGATACTCCATCATTTCCTGCTTGCTCATAATATCCGTCCAAGGCTTAATCATTCAGCATTCTCCTTTCCGGGAATAGAGTAAATCCTGAGATTGTTCGGTTTCTTTTATAATAATTAAACCCAGGCGTCTGTTTTCCGTCAATACAACAGGGTGGCATCGGATCATACTCCTTATTTATTGCCTGCAAAAATGTATCTGTGTATCTCCCTCACTTAAATCCACGCCCTCCGATATATCTTGTTTCCACCTTGAGTGGGGCTATTTCACCGTCAGAGCATCCATTCGATGTGCCTCAGCTGGCGCACCCTCGTTCACCCATAATATATCCTCATAAAAATCAAGCCGTAAGATACTTTTTATATCTTACGGCTCCGCAAGGTGTCCGGATTCTAACCGGTGTCTCCGCATTCGCAGTGTAATCACCCTATACCACTACTTGCTTTTTTATTATACGAAGCCTTTTTTACAAATGTAACCAACTTCTTTTCGTTCGCAATTCCCCCTAGTCCCCCTCCTTCATGATAATATCCTATATGTGTATATTCTCCTTTGAATTGTCCTTGGCTATTCGAAAAACTCGTTCCAATACCGCCGAACAACTTGCCGTGCAGAATATCGAGCTTGCTTTTCCTCAAGAACGTTATTCATTTCCTACTCGGCAAGCCACTGGTAGTAATGCGTCAATTCATGCGCCAGACACTCTAAAAGAGCATAAGCAGCGTTCATCTCTCCGCGTTTTTCCACAAGAGAAATATAGTCGCCTACTGCGATCCGAACATAGGGTTCCAAGGAATGATCGTATGGGGCAAAAATGTCCCATACACCCACTCTCCATCGTGGGCGCGTATTTGTTCCTGATTTTTCACATATACCATTACAAGCATAGGAAAGGTATATCTTTTGCGTAACCAAACGCAGAACTTCTTTATCTCTCTCCGAATTCGGTCATCTGTATTCGGATCAAACTTCAGCCGTATCCCTGTACGCTTTGCTGTTTCTGGTGTTGAAGTATTTCTCGAATAGTGGAGGTACGCTTCTATCCATGTTTCCTTCATTTTACCGCTTACCGCATTTTCTGATAGTCTGAAGCGAGAATCGCCCACATTTCCACGTCGATGTACTCGCCCTTGTTGTACATCCGCTGGCGCATCAGACCCTCGCGCTGCAAGCCGTTTTTCTGCATCACGCGGCCGGAAGCGGGATTGCGCACGTCAAACTGCGCCTCGATGCGGTTGAGATAGAGCTTTTCAAAGCCGAAATCCAGCATGGCGTGCAGTGCCTCGGTCATCAGGCCGCGATTCCAATAAGGGCGGCCGATGGAATAGCCAATCTCCGCGCAGCCGTGCTCCCGCTCGATCCAGATAAAGCCGATCGTACCCACCACATGCCCCGTTTCCCGCAGAACAATGGCCAGGCTCGCCGGTTCATCACAGCGATAGGCGTGCTGCGCCCCGCGGATCATACTGCGTGAATCCGCAATCGAACGATGGGTATCCCAGAGCACATAGCGGCTGACCTCCGGATCGGAGCTGACCTTGAAGATATCCTCCGCATCGCCGATGGCCAGCTTGCGGATCAACAGCCGCTCGGTCGTGATGGGTGAAAACACATCATAAAATCCGTTGTGAAACAATCGAAGCACCGCCTCTTTCCACAGGATTGCCATATTCTACCACAACGGCGGCATCCTGTGCAAGCACGAGCCTTTCCTGCGGCAGCAGCGCGCCGCCGCGGAGCAGATACTTCCCGTCCGCGCGTACCGTCACGCAGACTGCTGCGCCGGCAGAGGCATTATAGAGCACGCGCACGCCGCCCTCCTCGCCCTCCGTCAAATCGGCAAGAGGGAAGGAACGGCGCTTTCCGTTCTCGTCCGCAAAGGCATAAAAGCAATGGTTCTGCGCCGCAAGCACCCCGCTGCGCCAGCATTGCAGCCGCAGCACCAGCCCTTCGCAGCAGCCCCATGGGAGCTGCGTTTTCAGTCTGCCCGCACAGACCGAAGGCCGGTTCAGGCTGACCGGATAGCTGTGCCGCGCCGCCAGCGTGCCGTCCCAAAGATAGAGCTGTGCGTCGATCACGGCCGCCCCCTCGTCGGGAACTGCTGTGCAGGCATAGATATCTACCTCAAACGCTCCGCCGGGATAGCAGAGCTTTTCCTGACCGACGGACAGCACCGCGATGCGGCTGAGCACGCTATAAAGCGCGTGCAGCGCCAGATGAGGCTTGCCTTTTGCATCAAACAAGCCGTCCGGCGCATCCTTTTGCCGTGTGAGCGCCAGAAGAGAGAAGGTGCGATTCTCCGCGCGCAGACGGGAAACAGTATTGCACAAACGGACCGCCTGCAAGAGCTGATCCTCCGGTCGTTCGCTGCGCAGTGGCGCCATCCAAGCTGCGTCGCCATCCATAGATTCTGTGTCAGGGCGCAATAGCGGATGCGGTAGAACTGCGTTCTGTGTACAAAACCGCAGATGAAGCCGCTGCCGGGCGCACGCAGTGCGCAGCGCAGCCGATTCGGGCTGGGCAACCACCACGCCGTCAAAACCTGCGCGGCGGATTTCTTCCAATATATCTTCCTGTGGAAAAGCGCGCAGTAGCGCCCAGCTTTTCGGCATTTCAGCGCACTTTCCCCAGAGAATTTCCCTCTCGTCGCATCCCTCGCCACCCATGTCGATCACGGCGCACAGACGACCGCTTCTGCACGTTCCCGGGTCAAACGGCCGCTCGATGATCTGATCGCCGACCGCGATGCGCAGCTCGCTGTTTTCCGACCAAATCAGCCTTTCTTCCTCCATCAGACGCAGGCAAAGCCGCACCTTTCCCGCGCCATAGGCGTGAATTTTCACGCACACGCAGCTGTTTTCCGCTGAAAGCGCATCAATACGCAGCAGAAACACGCTGCGCACACACACGGACATTACCGAAACCTCCACCGGCAAATCGCGTCCGCGTTCCCCGGAATACAGATGCGGAAAGTGCGGATCAAACCGCAGGGTCAGGCAAAACGGGCCGTCGCGCAGCATCTCCGTCACATCCAATTCCATTTGCGGTTCCAACGGCGCGCGCAGGTTTTCATTCAGATACAAGACACCCTGCCCGCACACGCCGTCCAGCGTGAGCAGTACGCGCTCCGCCCTGCTGTGAGGTGGATCCTGCGGCCGGGATATTCCGCGTGAAAGCTCCCATGCGCGCAGGAACATTCCCTCCCGCGACGCAAGATTTTCAAAGTGCTCCAACGCAAACGGCAGACGGATATCTTCCTGCGCCGCATCCTCCTGTCCCGCGCCGGGAATTCTGCCGGAAAGCCTCCACCCCTCCATCGCCTCTTCTGTGCGCATACAGCCGCTCCTTTCCGCCCGGAACGCGGCTGCTCTGCCGCACTCAGGCCTGCTGATTCAGGATTTCCTTCGCCATCAGCACGGCGGCAATGGTCTTGCTGTCCTCAATGCGTCCTTCCAGAATCATGTTGGTGACACGCTCGATGGGCATCCACTCCACGTTGAGGAACTCATCGTCGTCCAGATCGCGCTCGCCCTGAGAAAGCCCACGCGCCATATACATATGGATCGTCTCATTACAGAAGCCGGGCGTCGTGCGCAACGCGACGAGTTTGCGCCACTCCTCCGCCTTCAGGCCGGTTTCCTCGCGCAGCTCGCGCTTGGCACATTCCAGCGGGTCTTCGCCCGGGAAATCCAGCTTGCCGGCGGGAATCTCCAGCGTTTCGCGCTCCAGCGGCGTGCGGTACTGGCGCACCATCGCGACGCGGCCCTGCTCGTCCACCGGAATCACCGCCGCAGCGCCCTTGTGCAGCACGATCTCCCTCAAGCCCTCGCTGCCGTCGGGCAGACGCACCTTCCAGTGCTCTACATCAATGACCACGCCGTCGAATTTACGCTCTTTGCTCAGGATGACTTCGTCCAGTTCTTCCATTGCGGAAAATCCTCCTTCACGGTTTATCAAAAATATTGTACTCTTCGCAAGACCGCCTGTCAAAACATACGGCGTTTCGACAAAAGCCGTTCCAACTTTTTGCTTTACATTCTCCCCCACGGGGGCTAAACTGGATGCGTAATGTATGCAGGCAAGGGGGAATTCCTTTTGAAGAGAATCGTATTGACCGGCGGCGGCACAGCCGGACACGTCACGGCGAATCTGGCGCTCATTCCGCATTTGCAAAAAGCGGGTTGGGACATTCATTATATCGGCTCCGCGTCCGGCATGGAGCGCAGCCTGATCGAGCCTTTAGGCATTCCCTATCATGTGGTTTCGGTGGGCAAGCTGCGCCGATACATCGACTTTAAGAACCTTTCCGACCCGTTCCGCGTGCTGCGCGGCATCGGCCAGGCGGCGGGAATCATGCGCAAGCTCAAGCCCAATGTGGTATTTTCCAAGGGCGGATTTGTATCGGTCCCGGTGGTTTACGGTGCAAAGCTCAACGGCGTACCCGTTGTGCTGCATGAATCGGATTTAACGCCGGGCTTGGCCAACAAGCTCTGCGCGCCGTTCGCCAAAGCGGTCTGCACCACCTTCCCCGAGACGGCAAATGCAGTCAAGCATGGCATTTATACCGGCACGCCGCTGCGGGACGAGCTGTTCACCGGTACAAAGGAAGGCGGTCTTGCGCGCTTTCACTTCGACGGCAAAAAGCCTGTTCTGATGGTTACGGGCGGAAGTTCCGGCGCACAGGCGGTCAACGAGGCCGTACGCACCGCGCTGCCTCGGCTGCTGCCGGATTTTGACGTACTGCACCTGTGCGGCAAGGGCAATCTCGACCCGGCCTGCGACAAATACAGCGGCTATCGTCAGGTGGAATATCTCACTGATGGCATGAGCGACGCCTTTGCCTGCGCCGATCTGCTCATTTCCCGTGCAGGCAGCAACACGCTGTGCGAAATTCTAGCGCTGAAAAAGCCGAATCTGCTCATCCCATATCCCAAGGGGGCAAGCCGCGGCGATCAGATCGAAAATGCAGCATCTTTCGAGAAACGCGGGCTTTCGATGGTGCGCGACCAGGCGGAGCTGACGCCGGATGTGCTGGCAGAGGATGTGCGCAAGCTCGCTGCAAACGCGGAACAGATGCGCGCACGTATGGAAACGGAGCCCTCCGGCAACGGACTTGAAAAAGTGCTTGCAATCATCGAAGAAAATGCAAAAAAGTAGCTCTTCCTTCAAATGCGAAAGCGGCCAAATCCCGGTGCTTTCGCATTCCTATTTCTTTACAAACCTTATTCTTCGTGTTATACTAAACACCAACAAATATAAATATATAGGAGGAAACGAATCATGGCACTTTTGCACGTAGACTTTTTCTCCGATGTGCTGGGGATGTGCCAGCAGATGGACGTGATTCTGCCCGAACAGACCCACGGCCAGATCGGCATGGAGGGCGTTCGCGGAGAAGGCAAATACCCCGTGCTGTATCTGCTACACGGCATGAGCGACGACCACACCATCTGGCAGCGCAGAACCTCTATCGAGCGCTACGCCTCGGATTACGGCATCGCGGTGGTCATGCCCACGACGCAGCTGGGCTGGTATACCGATATGCACATTGGCTACAAGTGGTGGACATATATCTCCAAAGAGCTGCCCGCCATCTGCCGTAGTTTCTTCCCCTATATGTCCGACAAGCGGGAAGATACCTTTGCAGCAGGGCTTTCGATGGGCGGCTACGGCGCACTCAAGTGCGGTCTGCTCGCGCCCGATACCTTCGGGGCGGTTGCATCGCTCTCCGGCGGCGTGGATGCTATCGACTGCGCCAAGGACGCAGACAGCGAGGGCAAAAACGGGACGCTGTGGTTCGATATTTTCGGGCCGCACGATCAGATCAAGGGCAGCGACAACGATCTGTTTGCTGTGGCAGAGCGCCTGGCAGCATCCGGCAAGGACAAGCCGAAGGTCTATATGTGGTGCGGCACGGAGGACTTCCTCTACGGTCAGAATGTGCGGATGCGCGACCACCTGAACAAGCTGGGCTATGATCTGACCTACGAAGAGAGCCCCGGCGACCACCAGTGGAAATATTGGGATGAAAAGATCCAGACCGTGCTGGCCTGGCTGCCCATCAAGAAATAAAAAAGGGGGTATACGATCATGGCACTCATTCATGTGAACTTCTTTTCCGAGGCGCTGGGCATGTGCGCTTCCTGCGACGTGATCCTGCCCCAGCGCGCTACCCGCCAGATCGGCATGGCGGCGGCCGCGCGCGGCGATAAGCACCCGGTGCTGTGGCTGCTGCACGGTGCGAGCGACGACCAGACCATCTGGCAGCGCAGAACCTCCATCGAGCGCTACGCCGCGCCGCTGGGGCTTGCGGTGGTAATGCCCGCGGTGAGCCTTTCCTCTTATGCTGACATGGCGCATGGCGGAAAATACTACACCTACATCGCCAAGGAGCTGCCGGAAATCATGCGCTCGATGTTCCCGCTTTCCGAGAAGCGCGAAGACAACTTCATCGCCGGTCTTTCGATGGGTGGGCACGGCTGCATGAAGATTGGTCTGGCCAATCCCGAAAACTACGCAGCAATCGGCTGTTTCTCCGCAGGCGCGGTGATGCACGGCAACTTCTTTAAGAGTCGTCCGGGCTACGAAGAACGCCAAATCATGCTCTATGGCGCTGTAGACGCAGATCTGACTGGTACCCCGGAGGACATCGAGGGTTCGGTCAAGCGTATTCTGGATGGAAAGCTCCCTTGTCCGCGAATTTTCCACTCCGTCGGCAGCAGCGATTTTGCGATGGAATCCGCGCTGGCAACAAAAGAGTTGTTCGAGGCGATTCCCGGCAACCCGTTTGACTATCACTTTGAAGAGCATCCCGGCGCGCACACCTGGGAATATTGGGACGAGCACATTCAGGATTTCCTGAAGTTCATCGCCCTCAAGCCTGTCGAGGACATTCGCAATTAAGGAAATAAAAAGATCATGAAAGCATTGCTCATCAACGGCAGCCCGCACGCAAAGGGCTGCACCTACATCGCTCTTTCAGAACTTGCCAAAACGCTGGAAGCAGAAGGCATTGAGGCCGAAATCCTTCATGTTGGGCATCAGGATATCCGCGGCTGCATCGCCTGCGGCAAATGCCGTGAAACAGGCAAATGCGTCTTTGACGATGCGGTTAACATCGCGGCTGAAAAGTTTGCGCAGGCGGATGCGCTGGTCATCGGCGCGCCGGTTTACTATGCCTCCCCTGCCGGTGGCGCCATCTCCTTTATGGATCGCCTGTTCTACAGCACAAGATTCGATAAAACCATGAAGGTGGGGGCATCGGTCGTCACCTGCCGCCGTGGTGGCAACTCCTCGACCTTTGACGTGCTGAACAAGTACTTCTCCATCTCCGGAATGCCTATGGCCAGCAGCCAATATTGGAACATGGTCTACGGCTGCACGCCGGAAGAAGTGCTGGAGGACAAGGAAGGCTTGCAGACCATGCGCACGCTCGGCCGCAACATGGCTTTCCTGATGAAGAGCATCGCGCTGGGCAAGGAAAAATACGGCCTGCCTGAAAAAGAACCTTTTATCGCCACAAGCTTCCATCACTGATGCAGCAGATAAAACGCCCACAATCATCGGGTATTTGATGACTGTGGGCGTTATTTCATACTCTTTTGCAGGTATATACTTCTACCGTGACGGTTTCGCGCCCGCCCCAGTTGTGCCTTTCTTCCGTCCGTTGTTCTTTTACAAAGTCGTTCCGCAGCAGTACACGTCCTGACCAGACATTCTCCGGCATCACGAAGGCAACCAATTGATCCATGCCGCAGGTCTCCAGCAGATGGCTTTTCAGCAAGGCAACAATATGCATGGCAATGCCGCAATGCCAGTATTCCTCTCGGATGCAATAGCCAATGGTCGCTTGGGGCAGACGCTTCTTTACATCAAAGACTTCCGCAAGGCCAACCAGCTTTTCCGGATCATTTTGAAGATAGACTCCTGCGATAAGCTGTTTCTTTTTTCAAAATCTCACACGGAAAGGTTGCGAATTGCCGCCAGCAAGTTTCCGCGGCTCTTCTTATAAAGAAAAGGCGGGATATAGCGTTAGACGTTCTCATTGCTTGTAAGGGTGGAAGGGTTGTCCACATCTTCTTCCCGCATGGCACAAATCATCCGAAAATCATCCTTCAGTCAGGGAAACTCGTCAAATAGCTCCGGCATGCTCTTCTCCTAAAGCGTCCAATAGGCGACGGCTTCTTCGTATTCACGCGCTGGGAATTCTTCGCTGCATTTCAGCCAGGTGAGCTGGAACATGATCTTTTCGTCGAGCTGATCTAGAACAGAAAAGACAAAGCCCATGCGCTGGGGAATACGCCGCGCCGCCCACGGAACAGAAAGCCGCCCGTAAAGGCTGGGATCGTCTACGCCCAGGCCGAGAACGCAATCCTGCTGACAGGCCAGCAGCGCCATGCCGCCGCATTCGGGCTCATAGTGCTCGTAGCAGCGGACCTTGTCCGTCTCCAACGCAATTTGATACAGTTCTCCTTCTTCAAGGTCGTTTTCGTCGAGCATCAGCCAATAGTGGTTTTCCGGCACGGGAACTTCCTGAAGGTTCTCTTCCGTTTCGGGAATCGGATAGTCAATGTCCACACCATTGCGACAGACGTGCATCGGGATGATCTTACCCGTCCTGTCGGTCACGCGAACAATGCCCAGCGGCGTTTCGATCTCCTGCACAACGCAGGGCACATTCAGCTTTTCCATGTCTCCCCCTCCTCGTTCCATGCGAAAAACGACAGGGCACAGGCTCTGCCGTTTTATTGGATTTATCGCTCCATCTTTTCAATGATGGCCATCAGTTCGTCGAGCTTTTCATCTGCATTGCCTTCCTCCAAGGCCTCCATCAGACATCCGGCCATGTGGGCGCGGACGACCTCGCGGTTGGCCTTGCGCAGGATGGACTCCGTTGCCATGAGCTGGTTGGAGATATCCATACAGTACTCATCCTCGTCGATCATCTTGAGGATGCCGTCAATCTGCCCGCGCGCAATGCGCAGCAGCCGCCCGACCTTCTTTTTATCGGCGCGCAAATCACTTCACCTCGGTCACGTCGTAACCGGCGTCTTCAACCGCAGCGATCAGGGTTTCGTTGGCGACGTCCGCAGCGAGTTCCACCGTAGCGTTCTTCTTTTCCAGATCCACCTTGGCGCTGCTCACACCCGCCACAGCGGACAGAGCCTTCTCCACACGCGCAGAGCAATGCATGCAGGACATACCTTCAACCGTCAGAATCTTTTTCATGGTTTCTTTTTCCTCTTTTCTTTCGTAATCCCCTTTATTTTGAGAAGTGACGGACGATCCGCCCTTTTTCTCACCCTTGTAAAGCTTCAATCCCCTCAGCCGCAGCGCGTTGCTGACCACGCAGACCGAGCTCATGCTCATCGCCGCCGCGCCCAGCATGGGGCTCAGCTTCCAGCCCAGCAGCGTATAGAACACGCCCGCCGCGATCGGGATGCCGACGGTGTTATACCCGAAGGCCCAGAACAGGTTCTCCTTGACGTTGCGGATCACCGCGCGGGACAGGCGAACGGTTGCGGGCATATCGCGCAGATCGGAACGCATCAGCACGATATCGGCGCTGTCCATAGCGATATCAGTACCCGCACCAATGGCAAGCCCCACGTCTGCACGGGTGAGTGCGGGCGCGTCATTGACGCCGTCGCCCACCATGGCCACGCGCTGCCCTTGCTGCTGAAGCTCGGCCACATGGCGCTCCTTATCCTGCGGCAGCACGCCTGCAATGACCTTGGTCACGCCGACCTGCTTGCCGATGGCATTGGCAGTACGTTCATTATCGCCCGTGAGCATGACCACGTCAAGCCCCATTTCCCGCATTTCGCGGATGGCATCGGCGCTGGTTTCCTTCACGACGTCTGCCAGGGCGATCATGCCCAGCAGTGCGCCGTCCTGCGCAAAGTAGAGCGGCGTTTTGCCCTGGTCGGCGAGGTTTTCTTCCTGTTCTGACTGAGCTGAAAGATCCACGCCCTTTTCCTGCATCATCTTGCGGTTGCCCGCCAGCACGGTTTTGCCGCCCAGCACAGCCTGAATGCCGCGGCCTGCGATAGCTTCAAAATTCTCCGGCACGGAGAGGTTCACATGATCATCCTGCGCGCGCTGCACAACCGCTTTGGCCAGCGGATGCTCGGATGCGCGTTCCACAGAAGCAGCGATGCGCAGCAGCGACCGAGCCGTAGTGCCCTGCGCAGGCAGAATATCGGTCACGCGCGGCTGGCCGACGGTGATGGTGCCGGTCTTGTCGAGTACGACGGTCTTGACCTTGTGCGCCATTTCCAGCGCTTCAGCGGACTTGACGAGGATGCCGTATTTCGCGCCCACACCGGTGCCGACCATGATCGCCACGGGGGTGGCCAGACCCAGTGCGCAGGGGCAGGAGATCACCAGCACTGCAATGCCAATGGTCAGTGCAAACTCAAACGTCGCGCCGCACAGCAGCCAGACAACGACCGCCACAACGGCGATGGTGATGACGGAGGGTACGAATACCGCTGCTACGCGGTCCGCCAATTTGGCGATGGGCGCTTTAGTTGCACCGGCTTCCTCGACCAGGCGGACGATCTGGGAAAGCGTGGTGTCCGCGCCCACGCGGGTCGCTTCGTATTCCATATAGCCCGCAGTGCTGACCGAGGCGGAAATGACGTTGTCCCCCACCTGCTTATCCACCGGGACGCTCTCACCCGTGATGGCGGATTCATCCACCGTGCAACTGCCGGAAGTGATGAACCCGTCCACCGGGATGCGCTCACCGGAGCGCACCACTACAATATCGCCCACGCGCACGTCGTCGGTCGAGATCGAAATCTCCCGACCGTCGCGCTTGACCTGGCAGGTTTTGGGCGCGAGCGCAGCCAGCTTTTCAATCGCCTCTGTGGTCTTGCCCTTGGCCCTGGCTTCGAGATATTTGCCCAGCGTGATCAGCGTCAGGATCATCACGCCGGATTCAAAATAGAGATCCATGGAATACTGTTCCACCAGAGCCATATCGCCATGTCCCAAGCCCCAGCCGATGCGGTACAGGGCGAAGATGCCGTAGAGAATCGACGCGGACGAACCGATGGCAACCAGCGAATCCATGTTGGGTGCGCCGGAGAACAGCGTGCGAAAGCCGACGATATAATAGCTGCGGTTGAGATAGATCACCGGCAGCGCCAGCAGAAACTGCGTCAGCGCAAAGGCGGCGGCATTCTGTGTGCCGTGCAGAAAATGCGGCAGCGGCAGGCCGATCATATGTCCCATAGAGACATACATTAGCAGCCCCATGAAGATGAACGACCAGATGAGCCGGTGCTTCATCTCCTTTTTATTGTCCTGCGCGGCCGGGGCGGCTTGAACCGGTTTGCCCGGTACGCTCTCTGTATCCGACGCGCCGTAGCCCGCCTTGACGACCGCGGCGATGATGGCGTCCGGATTGGTCGCGCCCTCATCGTACTGCACCTGCATGGTGTTGGTCAGCAGGCTCACCGCGACGCTCTGCACACCCGGCACCTTGCTCACAGCCTTCTCTACATGCGCTGAACACGCGGAGCAGGTCATCCCCGTTACATTGAATTTTTTCTTGGTCATAAGCGCTCCTTTACACCCCTCCGGGGTATCGTATCTATGCTTGTAGTTTAACACCGCTACCCGCTTCTGTCAACCCCTCGGGCATTGACATTGTTACACAATTCCCGTAAAATATTATCGATGGCAGTTCGTCCAATAAACCTTTCCAAGGAGGTAACTTCGCTTGAAATTTTCAGACGGTTACTGGCTGAACAAGCCGGGGTATGAGATCAATTATGCCTGCGAGCCTTATGAAATCCATGTTTCCGACCACGCAATCCACGTTGTGGCAACCCACGATGTCATCACCAGCCGCGGGCAGACGCTCGACGGTCCCGTGCTGGACATCACCTTTGCTTCTACCCTCGAGAACACCATCAAGGTTACGATCGAGCATTTCCGCGGTGGAATGGAAAAAACTCCGGAATTCCAGCTCTATGAGGACGACGGCTTTTTCCCGATGACGGTGGAAACCGACGAATACGCCGAGCTGATCTCCGGCAAGGCACGTGTGCGCATCAACAAGATCAAGGGCTGGAGCATCGAATACTATTACGGCGATAAGCTCCTGACCAAGGAAGGCTGGCGCACGACCTCCTATATCACCGAGCAGCCCTACCACACCCAGGAACGCATGCTGGCACAGCAGAACTTCAATCGCTTCTATGCGGACGATCAGGATCCGCGTCCCAGCTATATGCGAGAGATGCTGAATCTCTCCGTCGGTGAAAGCGTTTACGGCTTCGGTGAGAAGTTCACCACCTTTGTCAAGAACGGCCAGTCCGTTCAGATCTGGAATGGCGACGGCGGTACCTGCTCGGAGTATTCCTACAAGTCCATCCCCTTCTATGTTTCTAACCGCGGCTACGGCGTATTCGTCAATCACTCTGAAAAGGTGGAGTTTGAGGTCGCCAGCGACACGGTTTCCAAGGTGTCCATCGTCGTTCCCGGTGAAAAGCTGCAATACTTCATCATCGGCGGTGAAAACATTGCGGACGTGATTTCCAATTACACGACGCTGACCGGCAAGCCCGCGCTCCCCCCGGCCTATTCCTTCGGGCTGTGGCTGACCACGTCGTTCACCACCAACTACGATGAAAAGACGGTCTCCTCCTTCATCGACGGCATGGCGGAGCGCAATATCCCGCTTCAGGTGTTCCACTTCGACTGCTTCTGGATGCAGGAATTCCGCTGGTGCAACTTCGAGTGGGACAAGCGGATGTTCCCCGATCCCAAGGGCATCCTCGAGCGCCTCAAGGCGCGCGGCATCCAGATCTGCGTCTGGATCAATCCCTACATCGGCCAGCACTCTGCGCTGTTTGACGAGGGCAAGGAGCATGGCTATCTGCTGCGCAAGAAGAACGGCGACCTCTTCCAGACCGATATGTGGCAGCCCGGCATGGCAATTGTGGACTTCACCAATCCCGAAGCCTGCAAGTGGTATGCTTCTAAGCTGCGCGCCCTGTGCGACATGGGCGTGGACGCTTTCAAGACCGACTTTGGCGAGCGCATCCCGACCGACGTGCAATGGTACGACGGTTCCGATCCGCTCAAGATGCACAACTACTACACCCAGCTTTACAACGGCGTGGTGTTCAGCGCTCTGCGCGAATACTACGGTGAAAACAAGGCCTGCCTGTTTGCGCGCTCCGCGACGGCCGGCGGCCAGCAGTACCCCGTACACTGGGGCGGCGACTGCTTCTCCCAGTACGAGTCGATGGCGGAAACCCTGCGCGGCGGCCTGTCGCTGTGCCTGAGCGGTTTCGGCTTCTTCTCGCATGATATTTCCGGCTTTGAGGCCACCTCCAGCCCTGACCTTTACAAGCGCTGGGTTGCCTTTGGCCTGATGTCCACCCACAGCCGTCTGCACGGCAACAGCTCTTACCGCGTGCCGTGGCTGTTTGATGAAGAGAGCTGTGACGTGCTGCGCCACTTCACCTGCCTCAAGGGCAAGCTGATGCCGTATCTGTTCGCCAACGCCGTCAAGACGCACGAGACGGGCATCCCGATGATGCGCGCGATGGTGATGGAATATGCGGACGAACCCGCGACCTGGAGCCTGGATCGTCAGTATATGCTGGGCGATAACCTGCTGGTCGCGCCCATCTTCAACGAGGAAGGCACAGCGCTGTACTATGTGCCTGCCGGAAAGTGGACCGACATCCAGACCGGCAAGGTTTACGAGGGCGGCAAGTTCTACGAGACCAAGCATGATTACTTCTCCCTGCCGCTGCTGGCTAAGCCGAACAGCATCATCGCTTACGGCAAGTTCGAGCGCGATTTCGTCTACGATTATGCCAAGGATGTGCATTTCGTGATCTATCAGCTTGAGGACGGCAAGCAGGCCGAATGCAAGGTCTACGATTCCGAGGGCAAGCTAGCCCAGCGCATTGTGGCCGAGCGCGAGGGCGACGAGATCTTCGTCACGGCGGATGCCAAGCATCTCCCCTTCACCTGTGAAGCCACCAATGGCTGCAAGGTTATCGTCAAGTAAAATAGCCTTTTTCTTGGGAACCGTTTCCTTCGGGAGACGGTTCTTTTTTGTTCTTCAGATCTGGGTAAACGCTTTCTCAATTTTGAATTCTGTGTTATAATAAGGTTATAAGAAAATATTCTTTTAGAAGGGATACTGCATATACGAATTCGGGCTGTGCAACCATTATCTGCTCGTCGGCAGCGAGCGCGCGCTGCTCATCGACTGCGGCATGGGGTATTATGATCTGCTCGGCACCATCGCTTCTCTGACGGACAAGCCCCACGACGTGGTCATCACGCACGGGCATCCTGATCATGCAGGCATGATGCACCTGTTCGATCAGGTCTACATGAACGAAAAAGACCTGCCAATGCTGCCCTGGGCGGCCAACACGGACTTCAATCTCGATGAGTTCCACTGGAACAACAACATCCATCTGGGCGACTGGCAAATCTGGGAAGTAACCGAGGACATGATCAACCGCGGCCACAAGGACACCAAGGTGCTGCCGCTGAACGAAGGCGACGTATTTGATCTGGGCAACCGCAAGGTCACGGCCTATGCCCTGCCGGGGCATTCCGCAGGGCATATGTATTTCATCGACGATTACAGCCGCATCGCGTTCACCGGCGATGCCGCCAACTACAACAACGGCTCCCAGTTCGCCGTGAGCACCTTCATCCGCGACCTCAAAAAGCTGCTGGCAGGCTACGGCGTGACCTACGACCGTATCTTTACCGGCCACACGACCTATTGCGGCAAGCTGGACGTCAAGTCCATGGACATTGAAGTGGTGCCCAACCTCATTGAGGCGTATCGCTCCCTGCTGCGCGGCGACGCAGTCATCGGCGAAAAGCGGATGCAGCTCTTCCCCGATAAGCCCCCGCACAAGGTGGTTTTCTACGGCCCCGTCATCGATTATCCCCACGAAAACGGCCGCGGGCCGATGGTCTGCCCGGGCTTCAATCCCGATATGCTTTGGGAAGAGGGCGAGGAACACATCATCCCGTAATTTTCATGCAGCAAGAGCCGGAAGGAACATCCTTCCGGCTCTTGCTATGTTCTTTCGACCAGCAGCCCTTTCATGCTTTCGGAACGGTTATGGAACCGCAAAACAATGTTCTTCTCTTCCTCCGTGCAGCCGATCAACAGCTTGATTTCTGAATCTCGCTTGATGAGATCGACCGTGCAGAGAATTGCCGTGATTCGCCGCGTGGGATCAGAACCCAGCCAGACGTCCAGCCCCTCTCCGTCCATCGAAGAGGTGTTTTGGAGATAACCGTAATCCAGCGGATAAATCCACTCCGGATAGCGGGGATGCGCGCTGTTCTTCGGGCGGTCGATCACGATTTCCGAATCTGCCAGCAGTTGATCCAGCGCTGCCCAATAATTCGAATTGCTCACGGCTCTTCCTCCACTTCGCAATGCATCCACTCGTCCGCCTTATCCCAATGCACAGCAAAGCCCGCGCCTTTAGCGCAGAACACGGAGTCTGCATCGTTTTCCTTGTCCGCACCCGCGTCGTACGCCCGGCGTGCAATGACCTCTTCCGGATTGTGACAGATGTCGTAGCCATCAAAGCGCACCGTCATACGGCCGAGACCGCGCGAATACGCCGCCAGCTCCTGCGCATAGTCCATCAATTCCGATACCGGTGCGCGGCCTTTGACATGTACACCCGTCTCGTCGGTTTCCGGCGCGTCAAACGTGCCGCTCATCTTTTGCACGTCGCTCAGGACGCGCCCGATCAGCTCCTGCGGCACGTCGATGCCAAAGCCATACATCGGCTCCAGCAGCACGCTTTCCGCCTTCATGAGTCCCTGGCGGATGGCGCGATAGGTCGCCTGGCGGAAGTCCCCGCCCTCGGTATGCTTGAGGTGCCGCCGCCCCGCCACAAGGATCAGCTTGATATCCGTGATGGGCGAACCCGTCAGCACGCCCAAGTGTTCCTTTTCAAAAACGTGTGTGCGCACCAGGTTCTGGAATTGCAGCGGCAGATCGTCCACATGGCACCAGCTCTCAAACACGATTCCACTGCCGCGCGGCAGCGGCTCCATGCGGAAATGCACCTCGGCATAATGCCGCAGCGGCTCGTAATGTCCTGCACCATAGACGGGCGCGGCGATCGTCTCGCGATACATGATTTCCGGGCGATCAAAGGTCACATCAAAGCCGAAGCGCTCGCGCACAAGCTCCCGCAGCACTTCCAACTGAATTACGCCCATGATGCGAATGTGCAGCTCCTGCAAGGCTTCGTTCCACTGCACGCCGAGCGCCGGATCCTCCGCATCTAGCTTGCGGAAGGCAGCAAGTACGGTTTGCAGCGGCACATCTGCCGGATAATGCACCCTTGCCGACAGAAGCGGCTGAGAAACCGGCTGTGGGAACGGTTCGCACTGCCCCAGCACATCCCCAACCTTCGCATCCGATAAGCCTGCAAGGGCAATCAGCTGCCCTGCTTCAGCCTCACGCACCGCAGTAAACCGGCCGCCATTATAGAGGCGCAGCTCGTTGACGCGGGGGCTTTCGCCCTGAACGGGCAGCACATCCTTGACATGCAGCGTTCCGCTCATGATCTTGACGAAGGTCAGGCGATTGCCCTGCGCATCATGCCGAATGCGGAACACCCGCGCGCCGAAGGGCTTCTGTGCATCATAATGCGTTTGAGTCAGGCAGCAGAAGGCGTCCAGAAACTCCTGCACACCCTGGTCGAGCAACGCCGCCCCGCGGAAGCAGGGAAAGAGCTTGCCTTGTGCAATCAACTCCAACGCGGCCTTTTCCACTTCCTGCTGCGTCAACTCCCCGGCGAGATAACGATCCAGCAGTGCCTCGTCGCGCTCGGCAACCGATTCATCGAGATGCTCCGCCGCAACGCAATCCGCAGAAAGCCGCCGGCGCATCTCCTCCAACACGCGATCTGCATCCGCGCCGACGCGGTCAACCTTGTTCAGAAACACAAATGTGGGAATGTTTCGCCGCCGCAGCAGGTTCCAGATGGTCTCCGTGTGGCTCTGCACGCCTTCGGCGCAGGATACGACGAGCACCGCATAATCCAGCACCGCCAATGCGCGCTCCATCTCCGCCGCAAAATCGACGTGCCCGGGTGTATCGACAAGGAAATATTCATCTTCCCCATGATGGAATATCGCCTGGTCGGAAAAGATCGTAATGCCGCGCTCTTTCTCCAACGGGTGCGCATCCAGAAACGCATCCTGATGATCGACGCGCCCCATCGCCCGCAGGCTGTGCGCATGGTAAAGCAGCGCCTCCGAAAATGTGGTCTTGCCCGCATCGACGTGCGCCAGTATGCCCAAAGTGATCTTCATTGCGCCCTCACAAAAGAAAATGCATAAGTTGCAGCCAAGTGCAATTTATGCATTTTTCTGTCTTTTTGATTTTGTTATTTGACCCTCAGCTTGCTGCCGAACTTGAGCACCATGACGGAAGAGACCTTCACACCGTAGGTATCGCGCATATACTCATTGAATTTGCGCCACAAGATGCTTTCTGTCGTTTCACTTTCGTCCTCTGCCGGGAAAAGCTCCTTTTCCGCATAGGTGCCGAGCAGCAGCTCCTGGTCGTCACTGACGCAGGAGAGCACAAACTCGTCGTTTTCCTTGCGGCGCAGCATCAGACAGAGATCCTCGCGCATGAAAATGGGGTCCATCGGCGCAGCGTCCTTGCCCGCGCGCTTCTGGTAGGCCGCAAAGCATTCGCGCAGCACGATGCGCGTCTCCTTGGAAAAAGTATAAAGATACAACCGTTTAAACTGCGTGATGCGGGTATGAAAAAAAGCTGGATTTCCCACGAGCAGCTTCAGCGATTCCGGCATCAGGTCGCCGTCCAGAAACTCAAAGTCCCCATTGATCGCGCGCTGCCACTGGTCGTAATTCAGTTCCCGCTGCATCAGCTTATCCTTGCAATACGGGCTGGGAACGCGCAGGCGCAGCGTCAGATTCGCACCTTTTGCGGTTTTGCTGACCATCGCGTCGCCCTGCGGCATACCCGACACAGCTGCCAGCTGAACCGTATCCAGGTGATCGATCAAATACCGGCGAAGATCCGCGTCTCCAGCCAGGGAAAAGCATTCCATTCCTTCCACGGAACCAAGATTGGATGCCTTGAACATCTCCGTCCACCTCCAAGGGTTCTTCTTCTTTTATTGTAAAGAATCGCCGTTTTATTGTCAAGTCTACAACGGTTTACCGTGTTAAAGTGAGCAGCGCGACCGTGACGTTGTCTTCCTGCCTATAGCCCGTGATGCGGCATCCGCATTTTCGGGTATAAAAGGCAGTATTCTGCGCCTTATCCGCAGGCGTAACGAGCTCAAAGCGGTGGGCTTCAGGGCATTCTTCCAGCATATGCGCAAAGGCGCGCGTGCCCAAGCCCCTGCCCTGCATCTCGGGCACAATGCACAAGCAGCCGAGATACACGCTGCCATCGTCCCTGCGCTCATAGGAGAGCGCACCGACCGGAACCCCGCCGAACAGCAGGATCTGCTTAGGCACACGCCTGAGCGAATTCCTCATTTGCTCCTGCGAACGCCCGTAGCCGGGACACTGCCCGTATCGCTGAAAATCTTCCAGAAAGGCACGGTCATAAAGATTCGTCAGCAGCGGAACATCCTTTTCCTCTGCCGGCCTGAAGCAAAGTTCTCGTTGCATTCTCCTCCCTCCTTTTTCTGAAAACAAAGAAACCATCGACTAAACAGCCGATGGTTTTCTGGTGGACCGCCAGGGACTCGAACCCTGGACACCCTGATTAAGAGTCAGGTGCTCTACCAACTGAGCTAGCGGTCCATACAAATCAAATGGAGCGGGTGATGGGAATCGAACCCACGCAACCAGCTTGGAAGGCTGGGACTCTACCGTTGAGCTACACCCGCATGGGTGAAAATGGAGCGGTAGACGGGATTCGGACCCGCGACATCCACCTTGGCAAGGTGGC
>CAJJNQ010000031.1 GCA_905193155.1 uncultured Christensenella sp. | reverse complement strand
GGAATACAAACTCAACGGTCCTCATGCGGATGATTGCCCTGGCCAAGGAGGACAGTATTGCCTACTGGCGGAAAGAGCTGCCCAATGCCAGCGAAACAGAGCTTGAAATGATGTATACCCATCTGTCAAACGGTTTGATGCATGTCGTCGTAGAGGGCTATGACAAGTACAGCAAAGAGGAAATGATCCATTTTGTCAGCCGGGTAGTAAAAGCCAGTCTTTCACTGTTCCAATCTCCCCAAAGACCTCTTGCTTAACATAGATCTTATGCCTGAGCGGTATAATAAGCTGTGCAAAATGGTCGATGGTCAAGGGAAGGATGGAGCGGATTATGAAATCATTTCGGCAGATAATGCCGGCTATCTGTGTTATTCTTATCGCTTCCGCATTCGCGGGCTGCAGCGCGGACACTGATTCGCCGGATAAGCGTCCGGCATTGGAAAAAATAGAGTACACAAATCTCAACGACAGTGTATCACAGGAAACTTTGGAAGATATGCTTTCCGGCGCTGGGGTATCAGGAAACCGCATTCAGAGCTTCTTCAACCGTGTAGACAGCTTCAATGAAAGCGTGAGGGAGGAATGGCTGACGACGGGTTTTGAGGAGGCAAAACCGCTGGACACAAAATATGACCCATATGAGATGCAGGATGAGTGGGTGGCAAAGAACGGCAATTTTCCGGGCTATAACTGCCGGATAACCGCGATGGAGCTATTCGGGGACTTCGTGTCCGCAGGAGACGAAGCACAAATAGATACGGGCGAAGATGTGCTGTTCATGGACGAGGAAACACTGAAGACTGACCCGGATGCGCTGGGCGGAAGCAGTCTGACCGATTTTCGCGCCCTGTATTCCTCCATGAGGGCGGAGGACACCACGGATGTTCAGCGCCATGTGCAGACGGTGCAGGAGGAATGGAAATCCAGGGGCATTTCGTTTCGGGAGAGCGAAAGAATACGCCTCATTACTGTGTTCTTCCACGACAAGTCTACCGAGGAGGAATCCATCCTGTTTGTCGGGCATGCCGGGGTGCTTCTGACGGCGGATGCCGGGACGCTTTATTTCGTGGAAAAGGTGGCCTTTCAGGAGCCGTACCGGCTGCTGCGTTTTGCTGATCGAACGGAGCTGAGCGATTATCTCATGGGCAAGTACGATGTCTCATGGGGACAGAGCACGGCACGCCCGTTTATCATGGAGAACGATGAATGGATGGATGGTTGGCGTCCAAATCCGGACGGCGCCGACGCAGCGCATCATGAAGAGAATATCCTGCGCACCATTGGTACACGGGCAACGCTCCCGACACATGCCGGGAGTGCTGCTCGTCTTTCAAAAAGGAACGGACAGGCTGTGAAGTTTCTCAAAGTGGTATAAACATAGAAATGCGGGCAAAATGCCCTTCCCATTTTTATAATACACTCCTGAAAACACAATGAAATTTATAGCGCTGCCTTTTTTCATTTTCTGGTCCTGGTTCTAAATGTTCCAATATCGCCGGGATGCAGCTGCCGCCGGCACTGCCGGATAGATTGGCCTCCTTTGCGGAGTTGCCTTTGGAACAAAACGCCGTCGCCAGCAGAACCGCGGTGATTGACTTTCTGGCGCTGCTGCTGTATGAAAAACCTGCGCCGGAAACCGTGCATCCGGTGTATTACACCCGGTCGTAGGCGGCGATTGCGAAACAGACAAAGAGCCTCATCACACCGGATCTATCCGTGCAGCACACCGGCGTCAAATATAATTTTTACGGCCTGTGCGGTCAGAGCATCCCGCAATACACAACGCATCAGCGGATGCTCGAAGCGGCAAGGCTGCCGAACGGGACGCGGTTTTCCGTCATCGAGGCGGCGGGGCGCGTGGGGTATGTGAATCGGAGCAAGTTTGCCGCCGCATTCCGCAGGAAGTTTGCCTGCACGCTTCTGGTATACCACAGAAAAAAGAGCGTATCGTCCGTGGGGTAGAAGCAGCTCATAAAACGAATGAATTGCGAATAAAGGGGAGAAAATAAAAAAGCGGGCTTGCGGGAGAGAAGCAGGTATTGTATAATAAAATTGAATCCCAAACATATTCGGTTGTGTTGTGACGAAGGCTTTCTGACAAAAGGACGGATCAAAAGGAGGCTGCCGGTATGACAAACGACTACGGAATCTATGATCGTTACAGTGACGAGATGCAGAATCTCTCCCTGCGCGCCCGGGAGCACGAGTGCGGATCCATGCTCAAAAAAGAGCGCGCTTTCTTCGGCTTTACGGAGGAAAAGCTGCGCGCGGCCGAAGAGCTGTGCCGCGAAAAGGACGAGCGCGGCTTTGATGAAGAGAGATGAAGAATTAACACGTCTCGCCTTGACTGCTTGCCAGCAAGCCGTTACCATGAAGACAAAGACCGCCTCCCGGAGCCTGGCGGAATATCGTGGAGCACCACGGTGGCGCCGGGAAGGAGAACGAGGATGAACAGCCGACCGCCTGGGCAATGAATTGTCCAGGCGGTTTTTGTCTGTACAGGACAGAAAGGGAGAAGACGCATGAATGAGATGGCTTGGAGAGGTTTCAAGGACGGCGAGTGGACCCATACGATCGACGTGCGCGACTTCATTCAAAAGAACTATACGCCCTATGAGGGCGGCAGCGAATTCCTGGCGGGCGCAACCGAGCGCACGAAAGGGTTGAACGACAAATACCAGCAGCTCAAAAAAGAGGAGCTGGAAAAGGGCGGCGTGCTGGAGATCGATACCGAGCACGTTTCCTCCCTGCTCAACTACGGGCCGGGGTATCTGGACAAGGACAACGAGCTGATCGTCGGCCTTCAAACCGAGCGCCCGCTGTGCCGGTCGGTCAATCCCTTCGGCGGCATCCGCATGGTGGTTTCCGCCTGCCGTGCCTACGGCCAGGAGCTTTCCCCGACTGTGCGCGACGAGTTCCGCTACCGCACCACGCATAACGACGGCGTGTTCCGCGTCTACACCGAAACCATGCGCAAGCTGCGCCACGCGGGCGTGCTGACCGGTCTGCCTGATGCTTACGGCCGCGGCCGCATCATCGGCGATTACCGCCGGGTTGCTCTCTACGGCACCGACGAACTGATGGACTGCAAAAAGGCCGATCTCAAGGCGCTGGGCGAGCGCGAAATGACCGACGAGAACATCCGCCTGATGGAGGAAGTCGCCCGCCAGGTCGATTTCCTCGACAAGCTCTGCCAGATGGGCGCAATCTACGGCTGCGATATTTCCAAGCCCGCTGAAAATGCGCAGCAGGCCATTCAGTGGACCTATTTTGCCTACCTTGCCGCCATCAAGGAGCAGAACGGCGCCGCCATGTCTCTGGGCCGCGTGAGTACCTTCCTGGATATCTACATCGAGCGCGACATTGCCGAGGGCAAGCTCACCGAGGAGCAGGCACAGGAGCTGATCGACCAGTTTGTGCTGAAGCTGCGCATGACCCGCCAGCTGCGCACGCCGGAATACAACGAGCTGTTCGCGGGCGATCCCAACTGGGTCACGGAATCGGTCGGCGGCATGGGCGAGGACGGCAGAACCCTCGTCACGCGCTCCAGCTTCCGCATCCTCAACACGCTCTACACCCTGCTGCCCGCGCCCGAACCCAACCTGACCGTGCTGTGGAGCAATCGCCTGCCGGAGGGCTTCAAGCGCTTCTGCGCCAAGGTTTCGATCGATACCGACAGCATTCAGTATGAAAGCGACGATCTGATGCGTCCGCGCTACGGCGACGATTACGCCATCGCCTGCTGCGTTTCCGCCATGCGCGTGGGCAAGCAGATGCAGTTCTTCGGCGCGCGCTGCAACATGGCCAAGATCCTGCTCATGGCGCTCAACGGCGGACGCGATGAAAAGAGCGGCGACCAGCTGGGGCCGGAAATGCCCGTCGTGGGCCAGGGTGCGCTGGATTATGATGAAGTCAAGGCGCGTTTGGACAAATACATGGCGTGGATCGCGGGCGAATACGTCAAGACCATGAACGTGATTCACTATATGCACGACAAATATGCCTACGAAAAGATTCAGATGGCGCTGCACGATACCGATGTTCACCGCTTCATGGCCTTCGGCATGGCGGGGCTTTCCGTCGTGACCGATTCGCTCTCTGCCATTCGCTATGCCAAGGTCAAGCCGGTCTTTGACGACCGCGGCATGGTCTGCGATTTTGAAACCGAGGGCGAGTTCCCCTGCTACGGCAACGACGACGACCGCGCCGATTCCATGGCGAAGGATCTGTGCCACCGGTTCATCACCGAGCTGCGCAAGCACAAGACCTATCGCGGCGCGGAGCACACGCTGTCCATCCTGACCATCACTTCCAATGTGGTCTACGGCAAAAAGACCGGCAATACCCCGGATGGCCGCAGAGCGGGCACGCCCTTTGCGCCCGGTGCGAACCCCATGCACGGCCGTGAGAAAAACGGCGCGCTCGCCTCGCTCAACTCGGTCAGCAAGCTGAACTACGATGATTGCCGCGACGGCATCTCCAACACCTTCACCATCACGCCCGCAACGCTGGGGGGAGATGAGGAGACCCGCATCGAAAACCTCACTGCATTGCTGGACGGCTATTTCAACATCGACGAAACCCATGCCGCGCATCATTTGAACGTCAACGTGCTCAACCGCGAAACCCTTGAGGACGCGATGGAGCACCCGGAGCTTTATCCCAATCTGACCATCCGCGTTTCGGGCTACGCCGTCAACTTCGTGCGCCTGTCCCGTGCGCAGCAGCTGGAGGTCATTGCCCGCACCTTTCACGAGGCGATGTAACATGGGGCGCGTTCACTCCATCGAGACGGGGAGCGCGGTGGACGGTCCCGGCCTGCGCACGGTCGTGTTCTTGCAGGGCTGCCCGCTGCGCTGCAAATTCTGCCACAATCCCGACACCTGGGATTTTTCGGGCGGTCAGGAGCGCAGCGCCGAGGAGATCGCGCAGACCGCGCTGCGGCTCAAGCGCTTTTATGGGCTGAAGGGCGGCGTCACCTTCAGCGGCGGCGAACCGCTGGCGCAGGCGGCGTTCGTGCGGCAGTGCATGGCGCTACTGCATCAAAACGGCGTTTGCAGCGCGGTGGATACGGGCGGCGGCGTTTGGAACGATGAAGCGCGCGCCGCGCTGGACGAATGCGATTTGGTGCTGCTTGACATCAAGCACAGCGATCCCGACGGCTTTGAAGCCTTGACCGGACGACAGATGGACACGTTGTGCTCTGCGATCAAACATCTCAAAGAGAGCGGCAAGCCCGTCTGGGTTCGCCAGGTGGTTGTGCCGGGGCTTACAGACAGCGTTGAGCAGCTGCAGCGCGTCCAAGAGCGAATCAAAGGCCTGAACGTGCAGAAGATCGAACTGCTGCCCTACCACACGCTGGGCGTGCACAAGTGGCGGGCGCTGGGGATCCCCTACGAACTGGAAGGGGTAAAGGCTCCTGATGAAAGCACAATGGCCCGCCTGCGCGCGCTGCTTTAAGGAGAAAAATCAAATGGAAAAGCGATTGACAGTTCTTGTGCCGGAAAACATGGATGGCCGCATGGTCAAAGATGTGGCGAGGAGCTGTCTTTCGCTTTCTTCGACACGGCTGAAAAAAGCCAAGCGCATCCCCGGCGGCGTGACGCTGAACGGGCGGGAGGTCTATGTCGTGGAGCGCGTCCACGCGGGGGACACGGTTTCCATCTCTATTGAGGACGAAGCGCCCTCCGGAAATGTCACGCCGGTCGAGGGCGAAATGGACGTGCGCTACGAGGATGAATGGCTGCTCGTCATCAACAAGCCCGCACACATGCCGGTGCACCCCAGCGCAGGGCACGCGCAGGACAGCCTGGCCAATCTCGCTGCGGCCAAATGGGGCGGCGTGTTCCGCCCGGTCAACCGGCTGGACGCGGGAACCTCCGGTCTGATGGTCGCCGCGAAGGACGCGCACGTTCACGCGCTGCTGAGTAAAAGCCTGCATTCGGGGGACTTTGTGCGAAAGTACCTTGCCGTGGCGGAGGGGATCGTGGAACCGGAGCAGGGGCGCATCGATGTGCCGATTGCCCGCGCGCCCGGCTCAGCCATTGCCCGCTGCGTCAGTCCCGAAGGACAGCGTGCCGTGACCGATTATCGCGTGATCCAGAACAATGGAAGGGTTTCCCTCGTTGAACTTCTGTTGGAAACGGGGCGCACGCACCAGATCCGCGTACACATGGCGCACATCGGTCATCCGCTGGTGGGGGATTTTCTCTACGGCACGGAGGACAAAGCGCGCATCATGCGTCCGGCGCTGCATTCGTATTTCCTCGAACTGCGCCACCCGATGACGGGAGAGATGCTGCGCGTGGTTTCGGAATTGCCGGAGGACATGAAAAAGCTGTTGGAGGAGAAGATGCGTGGCGAAGATCAACACCTATGAGGACTTTGAGCGCGAAGTGCAGCACATCGGTTTTCTGCCGTATTTCGGACTGGACGACAAAACGCTCTTCTCACTCGAAGCGATGACGGACAATGCCTGGTATGACGATGCGCCGGACGATCCCTGGCGCTGGCGTGTTCGTGCGGCGGAAGAGGGGAAGATGGCCTACGGCACGTTTTTCTTGAAAAAGAAGGGCTTCATCTGGCAGGAGATGCTTCCCGCCATGATCGCCGTGCGGCGCGAGAACCGCATCTTTGAAGAGCTTTACGACGACGGCCTGATTTCCCGCCCGGCGGCGCGAATCTGGAAGTGCTTTGAGCTGTTTCCCGAATGGGCGCAGACCGACTTAAAGCGGGAAGCGGGCTTTGGAAAGGGAGAAAATTCGGCGTTTGGCAGCGCGCTGACCGAATTGCAGATGAAAATGCTGATCTGCATTTCCGGGCAGACGCAGCGGATCAACCGGAAGGGCGAGCCCTACGGCTGGCCGCAGAACCTGTTCTGCCGCATCGACGCGCGCTTCCCCCAGGTTGAGGAAAAGGAGCTTACGCCCGAGGAAGGACTGCATGCTCTGTTGGGCTGCATTGCCCGTGCGGGGGATTTCCCCGAAAAGGCAGCGCTCCGGCTGATCGGCGCCGGTCAGCCATGGTAAACTTAATCTTTTCGTGTTCCGCGGGATGTGGTATAATAACAAAAATGGATTGGGCATGGACAAGGAGGCGGCGCTTATGTATGAAGGCATTTCACTCAGGGTTCCCGCGAAGGAAAGCGCACTGACTGTGGTGCGCCTGACCACCGCCGGCGCGGCGGCGCAGGGCTGCCCGGATTTTGAAACGCTGGAGGACTTTAAGACTGCGGTCTATGAGGCCTGCTATGCCATGACCAAGCAAAAAGTCACCCCCGAGGAGCTGCTGATCGAGTACGCGCCGGGCGAGGTCTTCTCTGTGAGCGTCCGCGGCTGCGGCGCGCGCCGGGAGACCGGCGGCCGCGTTCCCGACCAGAAGCTCTGTTATGCCGTTTTGACCACGATGATCCCGAATGTCGAGATCGATTGCGACAGCCGCGGCATTTGCTGCATCCGGATGCACAGCTGACGGCTGCGCGCAAGAGAGATAAAAGGGGGCGGGCGAGTGGACGAAAACAGGCAGGAGAGGCTGGAGAAGATGCTCAGCCGCTACTGCGAAACGCGGGATGTCGGTCTGCGCAACGAACTGGTGACGGAATATATGTATCTGGCGGACGCCGTCGCCCGCCGCTATGCGGGACGTGGCGTCGATTACGAGGATCTTCGGCAGATTGCCGCCATGGCGCTCATCGGCGCGCTGGAACGTTTTTCCTGCGGCAAGGGTGTAAAGTTTTCGACCTTTGCCCTGCCGACGATGACGGGCGTGGTTAAAAACTATTTTAGAGATCGTTCGCGCACCATCCGTATGCCGCGCACCATCGGCGAGCGCGTGCAGAAAATTGCGCTGGCAAGAGAAGAGCTGACGCAGGAGTTTGGCCGCACGCCCAACATTGAAGAGCTGGCAAAGGCCTGCGGCCTTTCCGAAGCGGACGTGCTGGAAACGATTGAAGCGACGCAGTCGCTGTCGATGACCTCACTCGATCAGCAGATCGGAGACGAAGAGGATACCGACCTCGGCGCGATGCTGGGGCGCGAAGACGGCGGATTTGAAGATGTGGAAATGCGGGATCTGATCCGAAAGGTGATGGAAAAGCTGTCGGACGCGGAGAAAAAGATCTTGCAGATGCGATATTTTGAAGAACATTCGCAGCGGGAAGTTGCGGCAGAGATGGGCGTATCCCAGATGTATGTATCGCGCGTGGAGCGGAAGATGTTGGCGCGCTTCCGCGAGGCGCTGGCCTGATGCGGGAAAACGACAAAACGGCGGGGAGGGAAAGATATGCAGTATAACGGAGGAAACGGCCCCCGGGACGATCGCAACCGGCAGTATGCGCGTCTGCCTAGACAGCCGCAGACCTCGCCCGTTCGCCCGCCAGAAAATCGCCCTGTGCGTAAAAAGCGCCGCAGGATCGTTGTCAAGCCGCGTTTCTTTGTCTTTCTTGCCGTATGCGTGCTGCTTCTTGTCGGTTTGTTTTCCGGTGTGCGCGCGCTGGTGCGCCTGCTGGTCAACAACGACGCAGCCATCTCCTACGGCATGATTGAGGACGTGACGACTGTCGATGCGCTCATTGTTCGGTCGGAAACCTGCGTCCGCGCCGAAAGCTACGGCAAAATTGATTATCTCGTGCCGGAGGAGAGCTATGTTTCCGCAGGGACACCGGTGGTCAATGTCTATGCCACGGGGTATTCCGGCGAAAAGATGACGGAGCTGGAAAACCTGATGACGGATATTCAGCAGCGGCAGAAGCAGGCGCTGGGCAGCATCATCAACGTCACCATCGACGATTACAACAATTCGATTTCCGCGCAGACCGCGGCCATTCGCAGCGCGATTGCCGGTGATCCCGCACAGCTGGACACGCTGGATCAGCAGCTGCGCACGCTGATGAGCGCGCGGCAGGATTATATCGAAAAGACCACCGAGGCCAAGGAGGATGCGACGCTGGCGCAGTATTACGCGAGCAAGACGCAGCTCCAATCGCAGATTTCCACCTGGATGACGCAATATCCGGCGGACAACGCGGGTTTTGTCAGCTTTACCTTCGACGGGTTGGAGCCGTATCTAAATCCCGATACGCTTGACGCGCTGGACGGCGCCGCCGTCAAGGAGCTGTTGCGCGAGAGCAATCCCGCCGTGCCGGACGAGCTGCGCTCCCAGCAGAATCTCTACCGGCTTGTGCAGCCCAACGAATGGTATGTCGTTTTTACCACAAAGGCTTCTACCTGGAAGATCGGCATCGGGGAGACCTGTGCGCTGTACTTCCGGTCCTATGAAGACATCACCTACAACGCCACGGTGCGCCAGCTTTCCGGAACGGGCGATGAGTTGGTCGTGATTCTGGAAATGAGCGAGGATGTTTCTCCGCTCCTCAATGCACGGAAACTCACCGCTGTCATCGGCGGGCGCGTCGAGGGCATGATGGTGCCGCTGAGCGCCCTCAAGACCGAAGGCTCGCAGCAGGGCGTTTATCTGATGGAAAGCAATACGTTTGTGCCGGTGCGCGTGGTGGGACAGGATTCCAAGCACGCGCTGATCATGCCGCTGGAGGACGGCGCGCTGACCAGCGGCACGAGGATCCGCAAATAAAAGGAGATTCATAAGCGATGGATCAGGATTTGGAAACGCTGCGCACGAGAGTGAACGAAGTGCGCGCGAAACTGGATGCGGCGGCGCAGGGCCGCCCGTATACGCTGCTGGCTGCCTCCAAAACCCAGTCGGCGGAAACCATCAATTTGCTGCCGCAGTGCGGAATTTTCGATTATGGAGAAAACCGCGTGCAGGAATGGGTGGAGAAACACGAAAAAATCACAAAAGAGCTTCGCTTTCACCAGATTGGGCGGTTGCAATGCAACAAGATTAAGTATATAATAAAGGATGTCGTGCTGATCCATTCAGTGGACAAGCCTGATTTGGCTCGGGAGATCGACCGTCAGGCCGCAAAATGCGGCAGGGATTCCGTCGGAATCCTTTTGCAGGTCAATACTGCGCGCGAGGAGCAGAAGGGCGGCGTAAGCCCGGAAGAGCTCGCCGCGCTCTATGCGTACTGCAAGGAGCTTGAACACTTGAAGGTCAGGGGCTTAATGTGCATGGCGCCCAACACGCCCGATGAGGGCATAACCCGCCGCACCTTTGCCGATGCACGGCGCTTATTCGACGATCTGCGCACGCAGGATGAAGAAATTCAGATCCTGTCCATGGGCATGAGCCATGATGCGCACATCGCTTTAGAAGAGGGTTCAACGCTGGTGCGCCTGGGGACTTCGATCTTCGGCAGGCGCGAAGGCTATGGTCCGGAAACGGAAGCTATAAAGTAAGGAGTGGAGCCAGTTGGCAAAGAAGAAAGGCATGAATTTCCTCAACTTCATCGGGTTGGGGTCTTCAGAGGAACCGGTTGCCCAGGAAGATATGGATTACGAGGAGGAAACCCCCGTGGCAAATAGACGTGACAGTTACTCGGCAGGCAGAAGCTATCAGCGTGAACCGCAGCAGGCGGAGCCGGATTACGGCTACGATAACGGATATGAAGAAGATTATCGCGAGCCCGCGCCTCAGGCCACCACGACCTACGGCTCGTCCTCCAAGATCATCAACCATCCTGCGGTCGCCGCGCGCCACCGCACGATGATTTACCAGCTCTCCAACTATGAGGACAGCAAGGATGTCATCGACGATCTGCTCGAGGGCCACAGCGTACTGATCAACCTTGAAAGCCTGGAGCTGGAAGAGGCGCAGCGCATCATCGATACCCTCATCGGCGCCTGCTATGCCATCAACGCCACCATCAAGAAAGCCGCTGCGCAGACCTATCTGCTCGCGCCCGAAACGGTGGAGGTCGCCGGCACCTATGCCGACGATGGCCGCAGCAGCACCATCTTTGAAGACGGTCATCACTAAGGAGATGCTGTGATCGGTACGATACTTTATCAGGTACTCAGAGGGGTTTACTGGGTGCTTCAGGCGGCGTCCTGGTGCATTGTGATCCGCGCGGTGCTTTCGTGGTTCCTGCGGCCGGATGTACCGATTTATGCCTTTCTGCTGCGCATCACGGAACCGTTGATTGCGCCGTTCCGTCCGCTGGCCTACAGGCTTTCGGGGGGACGTTTGCCCATTGACCTTGCTCCGCTGTTTTCTTACTTCGTGCTGATGATTCTGATGCGCGTGGTGAGCTACGGCATGGCCTATGTGTATTATCTATGAGAAATGAAAGCGAAATGCACCGGGAGATGGCGCGCTTTGCGGATCTGATCCGCGGAGCGGAGCGCGGCAGGCGCGCTGTTTTTTCTGAATTTCTCACGCCGGATGCGCAGGCGCGCTTGATTGCGCTGGCGCGGCGGGAGGGTTTGGAAACCGGTCTGTTTGGCGGCGGTGAGGACGCGGAACGCGCCGTGGTCGGCATTTGGCAGGAGGGCTGCGAGCCGGACTGTTCCCCGATCCGCATCGTGCGCATTACATGGGACGGTCGTTATGCGGCGCCGCAGCACAGGGATGTGCTGGGCGCCTGTTTGGGATTAGGACTGGAAAGAGAAACGCTGGGAGATATTCGTTTGGAGGGGAGTAGCGCCTATGTGGCGGCGCTTCCGGCCATTGCGGGATATCTTGAGCAGCATCTCGACAGCGTGGGCAGCGCGTCGGTGCGCTCGTCGGAATACGACGGGGAAATGCCTGCGGCGGAGCAGGGCGCAAGGGCGGTGGTCAACGTGCCGTCACTCCGGCTGGATGCCGTTCTGGCGCAGACGCTGCGCCTTGCCCGCGCCAAAGCGCAGGCCCTGATCCGCGGCGGTGCGGTGAACCGCAACTGGGCGGAGGAAACCCGGCCGGACGTTGAGCTTGCGGAAGGGGATGTGATCTCCGTGCGCGGCCACGGGCGTGTCAAGGTTCATGCCGTGCAGGGCGAAAGCCGCAAAGGCCGCCTGTTTATCGAGGTGGAAACGTTCCTGAAACCATGACCCATTGAGCTTCGGAAAGGAAGATGCGCTGATGATTACCTCGGACCAGATTCACGAAAAAGAATTCTCGTTCAAGCTCCGCGGCTATAATGACGCCGAGGTGGACGCCTACCTCGACCAGCTTGCCGCATTCATCGACAACCTTTCCAAAGAAAATAAGGAGCTGCGCGAGCGCCTCAAGAGCACGACCGATCAGCTCACCTACATGAAAAATCTTGAAAGCACGCTGCGGGATACGCTGATTACCGCGCAGCGCAGTGCGGATGAAACCACGCGCGGTGCAAAGGCCAACGCGGAGGAGATCATCGCCTCGGCCAACGCGGAGGCGGCGCGCATCGTGCGTCAGGCCAATGGCGAGGCGGATGCGATTCGCCGTCAGTTGGGAACGCTGCGGCAGCAGGCGGCGGTTTACCGCCAGAACTTCAAAATGCTGCTGGGTGCGCAGATGCAGCTGCTCGATGATTCCGGCTTGGGACAGGAACGCGCGGACGCACAGCCTGCGCCGTCGCCTCGTGCGGCGGGCGCGCAGATGCCGCGCATTGATCTTGCGCAGGATCGCGCCGAAGCGGCTTCGGAGCGCAAGAACTTGCAGGATCATCCGCTGACCGCGCCGCGGCGCATCGTGCCCATCCCACAGGAGGAAGAATAATGCCTTTTGTCTACCTTGCCGTGATCGCACTGGCGTATATTGGGGATCGTCTGGTCAAGAATTGGGCGGCCGGTGCGCTGGTGACGGAGCACGGCGGTTCGCTGCCGCTGATCGACGGCGTATTTCACTTCACTTATTGCGAAAACCGCGGTGCGGCGTTCAGCATGCTGCAAGGCAAGCAGGGATTGCTCATCACCATCACGGTGCTCATTTCCCTCGCGGCGGTTTATTTTCTGTTCTTTTCGCGCAGAAAACTGCCCGTGGTCCCCAGCATCGCCATTGCGCTGGCGCTGGGCGGCGCGCTGGGCAACCTCTATGACCGCGTCGTGCTGGGTTATGTCATCGATATGCTGGATTTCTGCCTGATCCACTTTGCGGTGTTCAATGTGGCGGATGCCTGTGTCAACATCGGCATCGTGCTGCTGGCAATCTGGATGGTCTTTTTTGAAGAGAAGGACAAGCAGCATGCGGTTTACCGCTGGGGCGCGCCCAAGGCGGCTGCGCAGACCGAAAGGGGAAATCATGCCCCCTCTGATTCCAAGGAGAAGAATGAAGATGCAGACACTGCACCTGATTGCAGATAACAACGACGAAGGCATCCGTTTGGATGCCTTTTTGGCGCAGAAAAGCGGGGAGACCCGCTCACGCATCCAGAACCTCATCAAGGACGGCTGCGTCCGGCGCAACGGCAAAGCGCCCGGCAAAGCGGGGGAGAAGCTCACCGCGGGCGACAAGATCGAATTGACGCTGCCCGACCCGGAACCGCTGGAGGCCGTGCCGGTGGAGATGGACATCCCCATCGTCTACGAGGATGCAGACATTGTGGTGGTCAATAAGCCGCGCGCGCTGGTGGTGCATCCCGCGGCGGGGCATCAGCAGGACACGCTGGTCAATGCGCTGCTGTTCGCCTGCGATGATCTTTCGGGCATCGGGGGCAAGATGCGCCCCGGCATCGTCCACCGGCTGGATAAGGATACCACGGGGCTTATGGTGGTGGCCAAGAACGATGCCGCGCACGTCGATCTGGCGGAGCAGATCCGCGTCCACAGCGCAGGGCGCGTCTATTGGGCGGTGGTCGAAGGACATCTTCGGGACGACGAGGGCTTTGTGGATGCCCCCATCGGCCGCAGCCCCAAGGACCGCAAAAAGATGGCGGTTGTATCCGGCGGCAGGGAAGCGCGCACCAATTACCACGTGCTGGAACGCTTTGCCAGATGCACCCTGATCGAGTGCCGACTGGTGACGGGGCGCACGCACCAGATCCGCGTCCACATGGCGTCGCTCGGGCACCCGGTCTGCGGCGATCCGATCTACGGCTTTCAGCGATCCGGCGCGGGGAACTGCCCGCTGATGCTGCACGCGCGGGAGCTGCACATCCGTCACCCGAAAACGGGCGAGGAAATGAACTTCGTCGCCGAGCCGCCGCAGGATTACGCCGCCGTGCTGGAGCGCCTGCGACGGGAAAGCGGGAAAAATGTCTGATTAAAAATTAACACAGGCTTTATGGGCGGATTTATGGACAAACCCTGCGGTCTGTGATATAGTAGCGAAGGTACAACGTTCCTTTAATCCGTTCCAGTGAGTTCGGCAAGGGCTTTATACGCTTTGCTGTGTGCAAAACGCAACTGCGTCTGCATCGCCTGGAAGGGATAGAACCTTTCGGGCGTTATTTTTTGCCGGAAAAGGAGAGAACACCATGGAGTTCCGCAAAAAGGCTGACATTATGGACGAAGCGGCGATGAGCCGCGCCGTCAAGCGCATTGCGCATGAGATCATCGAGCACAACAAGGGCGTGGAAAACCTGCTGCTGATCGGCATTCAGCGCCGCGGCGTGCCGCTGGCCGAGCGCATCGGTCAGCTCATCGAGCAGGCGGAAGGCCCCGTGCCGGTCGGAACGCTGGATATCACGTTCTACCGCGACGATCTGTCGCTGCTGAGCGAGCATCCGCAGCTCAAGGGCACCGACGTGCCGGCGGATGTGAACGGCAAAAACATCGTGCTGATCGACGACGTACTCTACACCGGCCGCACGGCCAGAGCCGCGATGGAAGCGGTGATGGACATGGGCCGCGCCAACTCGATTCAGCTGGCGGTGCTGATCGACCGCGGACATCGCGAACTGCCCATCCGCGCCGATTATGTCGGCAAAAACGTGCCCACCTCCCGGCAGGAGATGGTGCGCGTGTGCGTGAAGGAATTCGACGGCGTGGAAAGCGTCGAGCTTTACGGCCAGGAGGGCTGAAAGCATCATGAAGGTTGAAGCAGGCCGCAAGCGCCTGTTTTGATAGAAACCAAACTTTTTTCAGGAGGATGGAGTTATGACCGTTTCTGCAAAAAAGGACTCTGCCGGAAAACTGGCGCTGCTTGGCATTCAGCATGTGTTTGCCATGTTCGGCGCAACAGTGCTGGTTCCCATGCTCACGGGGATGAGCCCCGCGGTCGCGCTGTTCTGCGCGGGCGTCGGCACCTGGATTTTCCACTTGTGCACGGGCCGCAAGGTTCCCACGTTCCTCGGTTCCTCATTTGCTTTCATCGCCGCCATTCAGGGTGCGGCGCAGATCTGCTCTGACAATGCGGAGATCGGCACGGATGCTTATCTTGCCGCTCTGCCCTACGCCACCGGCGGCATCATCGTGGCCGGCGCGCTGTACCTGGTGCTGGCGCTGCTCGTCCGTCTTGTCGGCGCGGAGCGCGTTCGCTCCTTCTTCCCGCCGATCGTCACCGGCCCCGTCGTGACCATCATCGGTCTGATGCTGGCGCCCTCCGCGATCAACAACATCACCACGCAGATCGGCACTGTCAACGTTGGCCTGAACTGGCTGGTGGCTGCGGTTGCCATTGCGGCGATCTTCGTCACCTCGCTCTTTGCAAAGGGTTTGTTCAAGCTCGTGCCCATCCTGATCGGTATCATCGTCGGTTATGTGGCGGCCATCTGCTGCGGCATGGTGGATTTCACCACCATTGCGCAGGCTCCGTGGCTGGATCTGCCTCCCTTCTTCCTGCCTAAGTTCGATATGCGTGCCATCGGCCTGGTTGCCCCCATTGCGATCGTGACCTTTGTCGAGCACATCGGCGACGTCACTGCTTCCTCTGCGGTTGTCGGCAAGGACTTCATCAAGGATCCCGGTCTGCACCGCACCCTGATGGGCGACGGCCTGGCCACTATGTTTGCCGGCCTGGTCGGCGGTCCTGCCAACACCACTTATTCTGAGAACACCGGCGTGCTGGCTGCAACCAAGAACTACAATCCCCTGACCCTTGAAATCGCGGCGTGCTTCGCGATTCTGATCTCCTTCCTGGGCAAGTTCGCGGCGCTCATCACCAGCATGCCCGGACCGGTCATCGGCGGCGTTTCCATCGTGCTCTACGGTATGATCGCTGCGGTCGGCCTGCGTACCCTGGTTGAGAACCAGGTGGACTTCACCAAGACCCGTAACCTGCTCATCGCGGCAGTCATGCTGGTGCTTGGCCTGGGCGCGGATAAGGCCATCACCATCGGCGGCGTGGCGATCTCCGGCGTTGCGCTGGCGGCTATCCTCGGTATCATCCTCAACAAGATCCTGCCCGAGAAGATTGACGCGTAAAAGTGAATCATAGGCAAGGCTGCTCCCGGCAACGGAGGCAGCCTCCTTTATGGAGGTTTACGGCTGCCGCTCGGAGAAGATTGTTCCGGGCGGCCCCCGCAAGCCCCCAAACAAACGGTAAAGGAGAAATAGCATGGCATTCAAGCAAAAGGATCTGCTCTCGCTGCGCAACGTCGAACGCGAAGAGATCGAAACCATCCTTTCCACCGCGGCGGCAATGCGCCCGCTGCTGGACAGCCCCACCAAGAAGACGGCGCATTTGCAGGGCAAATCCGTCGTGACGCTGTTCTATGAAAACTCCACCCGCACCAGAATGAGCTTCGAGCTGGCCTCGAAATATATGTCCGCAGCTTCGGCCAACATTGCGGCGTCTGCATCCTCGGTCAAGAAGGGCGAGACGCTGATCGATACCGGCCGCACGCTGGACGCGATGGGCACCGATATCATCGTCATTCGCCATCCAATGTCCGGCGCGCCGCACCTGCTGGCGCAGCATGTCAACGCCGCGGTGATCAATGCAGGCGACGGCATCAACGAACACCCCACCCAGGCGCTGCTCGATATGTTCACGATGATGCAGCACAAGGGCCATCTGAACGGCCTGAAGGTCGCAATTCTGGGCGATGTGACGCACTCCCGCGTGGCGCGCTCCAATATCTTCGGCCTGCACACCATGGGCGCGGAGGTTGCGCTGTGTGCGCCGCCGACGCTGATGCCCGTGCAGATGGAAGAGCTGGGCGTAAAGACCTATACCCGCGTGGAAGAAGCCATTGAGGGCGCGGACGTTGTGATGAACCTGCGCATTCAGCTCGAGCGCCAGCAGGAGGGCAATTTCCCTTCGCTGCGCGAATATTCCGAATTCTTCGGCCTGAATGAGGAGCGGCTCAAATATGCCAAGCCCGATGCGCTGGTGATGCACCCCGGCCCCATCAACCGCGGCGTCGAGATCAGCAGCGACGTGGCTGACTGCGAACAGTCTGTGATCCGCGAGCAGGTTTCCAGCGGCGTCGCCGTGCGCATGGCGCTGCTCTACCTGCTGACCAGAAAGGGCGTGAAGTGATATGAAACTGCTCGTTAAAAACGGAATTCTTCCCGAATACGGCAAGTGCGATCTGCTCGTTGAGGACGGCCTGATCGCAAAGATTGCGTCGTCTATTGAAGATGCGGACGCAGAAGTCATCGATGCAAAGGGACAGTATGTGCTGCCCGGCATGGTCGACCTGCACTGCCACCTGCGTGATCCCGGTTATGAATATAAAGAAGATATCATCAGCGGCTCGAAAGCGGCGGCGAAGGGCGGCTTCACCAGCATCTGCTGCATGGCCAACACCAACCCTGTCAACGACAACGCGGTTGTGACCTCTTATATTGTCAATAAGGCGAAAAACGAGGGCAGCGGCGTGCATGTCTACCCCATTGGTGCACTGTCCCACGGCCTCAAGGGCGAAACCATGGCAGAGATCGGAGATATGGCCAAGGCGGGTGCGGTCGCCATTTCCGACGACGGCAAGCCCGTGATGAACGCGCACCTGATGCGCCTGGCGATGGAATACAGCGCGGCGTTCGGCCTGACGGTGTTTGACCACTGCGAGGATATCAATCTGGTCAACAGCGGCGTGATGAACGAAGGATATAATTCTACCCTGCTCGGCCTGCGCGGCACCACCCGCGCTGCGGAAGAGGTGCAGATTGCGCGCGATATTGTGCTCTCCCGCACGCTGAATCTGCCCATTCATATTTGCCACGTCTCTACTGCGGGCGGCGTGCAGTTGATCCGCGAGGCTAAGAAGGACGGCGTGCGCATCACGGCGGAAACCGCGCCGCACTATCTGGCCGGTACCGACGATATGGTGCAGAGCTATTCGGCGGACACCAAGGTGAATCCGCCGCTGCGCCTGACCAGCGACCAGGAAGCGCTGATTGCCGGCCTTTGCGACGGCACCATCGACGCGATTGCCACCGACCATGCGCCGCATCACCGCGACGAAAAAGAGGTGGAATACAACAGCGCGCTCTCCGGCATTTCCGGATTTGAAACCGCTTTTGCGCTGTGCATGGACGCGCTGGTTCATGCGCATCACATGACCATGGAAGAGTTTGTGCAGGTCGCTTGCACCAATCCCGCAAAGATTCTCGGAAAGAACTGCGGCAAACTCGAAGTGGGTCGCGACGCGGATTTCATCATCGCGGATATCGCGAAGGAATGGACCGTGGACCGCAAGGAGTTCGTCTCCAAGGGCAAGAATACGCCCTTCGACGGCCGCACGGTGCATGGCCGCGTGCTGGAGACTTACGTCGGCGGCAAGCGCATCTATAAGTACGAGGACTAAAAAACGGCGTCAAGGAGGATGACCCTATGCAGCTGACCATTGACACCCTGATCGAGGGAATTGAGACCTGCAAAAACCCCACTTGCGTTGGTTTGGATACACAGCTGGCGCACCTGCCGGAAGGCTTTGCCGGTGAGGTTAAGAATTTTGAGGACGCGGCCAACGCGCTCGTTCGCTACAACCGCGCCATTGTGGACGCGCTGGCGGGCGTGGTGCCCAGCGCCAAGGTGCAGGTTGCCTATTATGAAATGTACGGTGTGCCCGGCATGCGCGCCTTCCACGAGACCATCGAATATGCCAAGTCCAAGGGCCTTGTGGTCATTGCGGACTGCAAGCGCAACGATATCGGCGCGACGGCGGGCGCTTATGCCAACGCCTATCTCGGCGAAACCCCGCTGGGCGAGGGGCATGACGCGGCTTTCCCGGTGGATTTTGTGACAGTCAACGCCTACCTTGGCATCGACGGCGTGAAGCCCTTCCTCGAAGCGGGCAAGGTGCGCGGCGGCGGCATCTTCGCGCTGGTCAAGACCTCGAATCCCTCTGGCGGTCAGCTGCAGGATCTCAAGATCGGCGACCGCACGGTTTATGAAGTGATGGGTGATCTTGTGTCCGAATGGGGCGAGGATTCCATCGGAAAATACGGCTATTCCTCCGTCGGCGCAGTGGTCGGCGCGACCTATCCGGAGCAGGGCGCTGCGCTGCGCAAGCGCCTGCCGCATACCTTCTTCCTTGTGCCGGGTTATGGCGCACAGGGCGCAACCGGCAAGGATCTGCGCGGCTGCTTTGACGCAAACGGCCGCGGCGCGGTGGTCAATGCCTCCCGCTCGATCCTGACTGCGTGGAAGAAGCAGCCCGGCGTGGACTTTGCGCAGGCCGCGCGCAACGAGGCGATTCGGATGCGCGACGACATCATGGAGGGTATGTAAGCCATGAAGAGACTGATTGCACAGGTGCTGTCTGTGCAGCCGCTCAACGCGGAGATGGGACTGATGCAGCTGCGCTTACCGGAGGACGCGGAAAAGGCGCAGCCGGGGCAGTTTGCGCACCTGTCTGTGCCGGGCGACCGCGCGCATCTGCTGCGCCGCCCCATCAGTATTTATTCCGTGCAGGGCGATGTGCTGCATCTGGGCATTGCGCGCAAGGGCGAGGGCACACACAAGCTGCTGGAAGCCAAGCCGGGCGACGAAGTGGATCTGCTCTACCCGCTGGGCAACGGTTTTGACAAAAAGACGCACGAGCACATCGCGTTTGTCGGCGGCGGCATTGGTGTCGCGCCGCTGCGCTACACGATGGAAAATTACGCCGGAACGGGCTGCTACGGCATTTTCGGCTATCGCAATGCAGAACTGCTCTATGCAGTGGAAGAGTGCCGCAAAACGGGTGTGGAAGTCATCGTCTGCACGGACGATGGTTCGGCGGGCGTGCACGGCCTGGTCACGGGGCCTTTGGAGCAGCTGCTCCAAGAGAAAAAGGTCGATTGCGTGATGGCCTGCGGCCCGACCCCCATGCTGCGCGCGGTGCAGAAGCTCGCGCTGGAATACAGCGTGGAAGCGCAGCTCTCGCTCGAGGAGCACATGGGCTGCGGCATCGGCGCATGCCTGACCTGCAACTGCAAGGTCAAGGTGAAGGATGGCGAAACGGGCTATAAGCGCGTCTGTGCGGATGGTCCGGTGCTGGATGCAAAGGAGGTCGTGTTCGGATGAAAATGGGCGTCAGCCTCTGCGGGGTAGAGCTGAAAAACCCCGTCATTGCCGCGTCGGGCACCTTTGGCTTCGGCCGAGAATACGACAAGTTCTATAACGTGGCGGATCTGGGCGGCATCTCCGTCAAAGGCCTGACCCGTCTGCCGCGATTGGGCAATCCGCCGCACCGCATCACCGAAACACCCTCCGGCATGTTGAATTCCGTGGGACTTCAGAATCCCGGCGTGGAAGCGTTTATTGAAAATGACTTGCCCTGGCTGCTTGAAAAGGGCGCGGTGGTTGTGGCCAACGCGGCGGGAAGCACCGAGGACGATTATTGCTACATGGCGGAGCGCCTGTCCCAAACCGGCATTCACATACTGGAGATGAACATCTCCTGCCCCAACGTCAAGGAGGGCGGCGTGGCCTTCGGCACCAGGCCGGAATCGGTCTACGCCATCACCAAGGCGGTGCGCGCGCATTGCAAAAAGCCGTTGATGGTCAAACTCTCGCCCAATGTGGCGGACATTGCCGAGGTTGCCAAGGCGGCGGAAGAGGGCGGCGCGGACGCGATTTCGCTCATCAATACGCTCACCGGCATGGCGGTGGACATCCGCACGCGCCGTCCCGTGCTCAAAAACGTGGTCGGCGGCATGTCCGGCCCGGCGGTGCGCCCTGTAGCGCTGCGCATGTGCTGGCAGGCGGCCAAGGCCGTGAACATCCCCGTGGTGGGCATGGGCGGCATTGAGACGGGTGAAGACGCGATTGCGTTTCTGATGGTGGGCTGTGCGGCGGTGCAGGTCGGCTCGGCCAACCTCTACAACCCCTACGCCTGCCCGGATGTGATCCGCGGTATCGAAGCCTTCTGCAAGGAGAACGGCATTGAGGATGTAAACGAGCTTGTCGGTTCCCTGCGGCTCGATTGATCGGCTTGACAGGTATTTTTCCCTGCGCTATACTGGGAAACAGAAAGTGCAAAGGAGAAAAAGCGTGAAGCGATTCAAAACATTTCTCTGTGCGTGCGGATTGCTGTTGCTGAGCGGCTGCTCGGCCGATGTCGGCGTGATCGGCGGTGCGGACGGTCCGACAAAAATACTCCTCTCGTCCGGAGATGGAGTAAATATCTGGCTGATCGTTGTGCTCATCGCTGTATTTGCCATCGGTGCGTTCATCGGCTACCGCAATCGCAATAAATATTGAAAACAGTAAACGGCTCTTCGGATTCTCCTGAAGAGCTGTTTTTTATGCTTGGAAGGGGGGAGATGGCATGCGTTTTCTGGCGGCAGGGGATCTGCACTACGATGATATCCCGGATGGCGAGCGGAGATTAGAATTGCTGACGGAAGAAATCGGGCGGCAAAAGCCGGATTTTGTGGTGTTCCTGGGCGATCTTTGCAGCCCCAAAGAGGAAAACCGGCACCTTACGGATCGACTGCGCGGCACGGGCGTTCCGATTCATTTTGTGCTGGGCAATCACGATCTGCGGGAGGGGAGAGAGCAAGCGCTGCGCTTTTTCGGCAAAGAGAAGGGATACGAGGCGTTTCCCTGCGGCAGCATACGCTGCATACTGCTCGATACCAACCGATCCCCGGAGGAAAACGGGGAGCAGATGGAATGGCTGCGCAGTGTTCTGCAAGAGGGAGAGGAACCGGTCTGCGTCTTTTCCCACCACAGCCTCGTCAATGAATTTGCCCGCCGCGGCGCAGCGGATCGTGTGCGCATCCGAAGTCTGCTGCAAGCACGCAGCACACTGCTCTGTATGAACGGTCACGATCACGGCAATGATTGCCGGAAGATCGGCAGAACGGTGTTTTTTACGGTCAATGCGATGTCCTACGTTTGGCAGAACTTGAAGCCGGCGAATGCCTTTTCCGAGGAAGAATATCAAAAGCGCCAGGGCTTGCGCAACCTGCTGCTTTACCGCGATCCGCTGTGGGCAACGGTGGAGCTTACGCCGCATTCCGTTCATATCGCAGGCCAAAAGAGCGAGTGGCTGCGAGAAACGCCGCAGGAAATCGGCATGGGAGACCGCTGGAACGGCGTGAAGCTTGCGGCGGAAATTCCGGATGCAGCGTTCGATTGGAAGGAAGAGACAAAGGGAAGAACTGCATCTTTCTAAAGATTGTCGCTCGCTTCCACAAACAATTCCGGTTTCAACAGAACCGATCCGCCACGCCTAAGATCGGGCAGCACATCAAAGGCGATTTGCGGGTAATTTTGCGTCATATCGAGGATATGCTGCTTGCACTCCTTTTCCTCGTTTTTTGCGTACCAATAACGAAGCGGTGTATCCATTGCGGGAATGGGGCTGGGCACTTGTTCCGCATAGCCTTTTGCCCGAAGCCGGAAATGAAACTCCGATGCGATCTGTTTCACGCCGGTGAAATCGCTGTCGTTCTCCAAGTCATAACCGAAAAGCGCGGGGATCGGCAAAAATGTTTTCTCGTTTTATTTTCCAAACTTATGGATGTTCACGGAGGCGCACTTTTCTGCTTTCGAATATAGAAAAGAAATGTCCCGCAGCGAATTTCGATCCGCTGCGGGACATTTTATTGGGTTATTTCATTGCGGTGATGAAGGCGACATAGCCCTTGTAGGCCTCGTAGACGTCGGCCTTGCTGGTCAGCTCCCAAGGGGCGTGCATGCTCAGCACGGAAACGCCGCTGTCGATGACCTCCATGTCGTAGGCTGCCATGATGTAGGCGATGGTTCCGCCGCCGCCTGCATCCACCTTGCCCAGCTCTGCAAACTGATAGGCGACCGAATCGTCGTCCATCACCTTGCGCACCTTGGCGAGGAATTCCGCGTCCGCATCATTGGAACCGCTCTTGCCGCGGCTGCCGGTGAACTTGTTAAACACAAGTCCCTTGCCGAAGAACGCGGAGCTGCGCTTTTCGAACACTTCGGGATAGAGCGGATCAAAGCCTGCGCTCACATCGGAGGAGAGCATGCGGGAATTGGCCAGCGCGCGGCGAACCTTCAGGTCGGATTCCGCGCCGGTGGTCAGCGCGACCAGCTCGGCAACGAGGTTTTCAAAGAACAGCGAGTGCATGCCCGATGCGCCGACGCTGCCGATCTCTTCCTTATCGACCAGCAGGCAGCAGGAGGTGTACTCGGGGTCGTTGACATCCAGCATCGCGGCCAGAGAGGTGTAGGCGCAGACGCTGTCGTCCTGACCGTAGCCCAAAATCATGCTGCGATCCAGGCCGCAGTCGCGGGACTTGCCGGCAGGCACGATTTCCAGCTCGGCAGAGGCAAAATCTTCTTCTGCAATCTGATAAGTATCCGCAAGCAGTTTGAGCACGTTGGCCTTGACCAGTTCCTTTTCGCCCTTGGTCAGGCTCTCGTCCTCGGAGAGCGGACGGTTGGCAATGAGCAGGTCGAGGTTTTCGCCCTCGACTACGGTTGCAGCGTTCTTTTGCATCTGGTTGGCAGAAAGGTGTACCAGCAGATCAGAGATCACGAACACCGGATCGTCGTCCTTTTCACCAATGCAGATATCGATCACGGTGCCGTCTTTGCGAGCGACCACGCCGTGGATGGCCAGCGGCAGCGTGACCCACTGGTACTTCTTGATGCCGCCGTAATAGTGCGTGTCCAGATAGGCCATGTTTTCATTTTCGTAGAGCGGATTCTGCTTGACATCCAGGCGGGGCGAATCAATGTGTGCGCCGAGGATGTTCATGCCCTTTTCCAGCGGCTGACGGCCGAGCTGGAATGCTGCGATGGCCTTTTTGTGGTTCACCGCGTAGAGCTTGGTTCCGGCGGTGAGCTTCACGCCCTGTTCGCGAGCTTCGTCCACGCTGATGTAGCCGTGCTCACGCAGCGCGCGGACGGCATAGGTGATGGCCTCGCGCTCGGTTTTGCACAGGTCGAGGTATTCTTTATAATCGGCGGATATTTTTTCGAGTTTCGCAAGATCCTCGGCGCCGTACTGCGCCCAGGCGATCTTTCTGTCCATAAAAATAAACCTTCTTTCCCTCCACGGCGAACAGAATGCAGCCGCAGACTGTTAATGATTTCATTTTATGCCTCACGCGACGCTCTGTCAAGCCATGCCTGTGCATGGAGGCGCCAATCTGCATCATCCAAAATGAGTTCAAGAAAATGCACATAAAACTGCGCCATGAAAAAGCGGATGCGGCGTTCGTCGCAGGGCGCGTGCCGCTGGTAGCCCATGAGGAAGTGCGCTTCCTCTTCCGGTGTGGTCAGAAACTTCTGTCCTGGGCGCAGAAAGAGCGCCCAGGCGATGTCCCGCTCTCGATCGCCATAGCCGGACAGCTCAAAATCCAGTATAGCAGAGATATGATGATCCTGCCAGAGCAGATTGGCATAGTGAAAATCACCGTGGCAGAAAACCGTGTCTCCCGGCGGGAGCGGCTGTGTAAAAAAGGATTTCATTGCAGAAAGTCCCAGCTTTTGCAGTACATCCTGCGTTGGACGATGATAAAACGAGCGATCTGCCTGCACAGGCGCTTCGGGGTGCAAGCTGTGCAGAAGAGCCAGCATTGCGCCATATTTCTCCAGATAGGAAAGAGAGGCAAGTGACTCGTTTTCGCCCAGCAGGACGGAAAGGCGCTGTCCCGGCAATTCCTCCGTGAGCGACCATGGCGCGGGAGACGCACCGTGATCCAGTACCTTCGGATAAATTGGTTCGCAAAGCTGCGCAAGGAGAGCGATCTCCCGCTCAATGTCTGCACCAGGCTGGCGTGCGACCTTGAGATAAGCGGTAGCTTCATGCCCGTCCAGCAAACCGCGGACGTGGAACACGTCATTTCCTGCGTGAGGGTAGCCGAGCACTTCCACAAGGCGGAAGCGGGTGAAGTTCAGCGCGAACGGATCGCAGGTTTTGCGCCATTTGGCAGGCTGCATGCTTATCTGGCCTCCGGGTACTCGTTGCAGAGCAGGCGGTAGGGCGCTTCGTCTTCCTCAATTTCGGGGAAACGTCCTGCGGGAGGATTGAAGCGGTTGTCGGTGTTATCGTCGTTGCACTGGCTGACCTCGCCCAGCAGCACAGGGCCGGTGCCGGGCTCGACGTTGAAGTCGTGATAGAGCCCCTGATAAATGAAGATACTCTCGCCGGGGGTGAGCCGGATCTGCGTGCCGGCGGGCACGGTGTAGGTGCGGCCGTCGGAATGGATCGTTACGTCGGAAATATAGTCGATCTCTTCATCCGGCAGACTGTTGTAGACGCGGATCAGCGCGTTGCCGCCGCCGCGGTTGATGATATCCTCGGTTTTGAACCAATGGAAATGGTTCGCCGCAGACTGGCCTTCCTTGAGGTAGAGCAGCTTTTCTGCATAAACCTTGGGGTATTTATCTGTCATTTTGCGGTTGCCGTTGCGGATGGTGATGAGTGAAAAGCCGATTTTGTCAAAATCGCCGGAGCCGAAATCCGTGATGTCCCAGCCCAGCATGCAGTCGCGCACTTCATCGTATTCATGCCCTTTTTCCTGCCATTCCTCGGGCGTAAAATGGCAGAACGGGGGGAGATAGCAGTGTTCTTTGACACACATGGCTTCCAGTTCCCTGAGGGCTTTGTTGATCTGGCTGCGCTTCATGGGGACTCCTCCTTAAGCATGTTCTACAAAAGATTTTATCTGCTCTTGCGTCAGTTTTTCATCAAGCGCTGCGCAAGCTTTTCGTCGGGGGAAACATAGAGCGTTTGCTGGTGGGTATAAATCACAAAACCGGGTTTTGCGCCGCCGGGCTTTTTGACATATTTTCGCAGGGTATAATCCACCGGTACCTTGTCGGCCTGTCGCCCTTTGGAATAGGTGGCGGCGAGCTGAGCAGCCTGCAAAATCGTCTGGTCAGAGGGAGAAGCAGATTTGACGATGACGTGGGAACCGGGCATATCCTTGGCGTGCAGCCAGGTTTCCTCGCCCAGCGCCGCGCCCGTCAGCCGGTCGTTCTGCACGTTGTTTTTGCCTACGAAGATGTCCACACCGTCGTCGGAGACAAAATGGTGCGGCTTGGATTCCGGCACTTTGACGGGCTTTTTGCCTTTGTTGTTGTCGCGCATCAGCCCGACGCGCACCAGCTCCTGGCGGATTTCGGTCAATTCATCAAAGGTGGAGCAGAGCTCCAGGTTTTCCAGCTGTCCTTCCAGATAGGTGATTTCTTCCTCATTGGCGGTCATCTGGTCGATGACCAGGTCGCTGGCGGCCTTGAGCTTGTTGTATTGCTTGTAGCAGCGCTGCGCATTTTCTGCGGGGGAAAGCGCGGGATTGAGATCCAGCTCGATAGGGCGCATTTCCGGATCGAAATAATCCGGCACGGAGATCTTCTTTGCACCGCGCGGGATCAGGTGAATCGATGCGGTGATCAGATCGCCCTTGCGGCGCAGATCGTCCATGTTTTCTGCGTCGAGCAGGGTCTGCCGCTGGATGGCCAGCTTCTTTTCGTCGCGCTCCAATGCGTTCTGTAAAAAACGACGCAGGTCGTGGGCGCGCTGCGTGATGCGCTCGCGCAGGTCGCGCTGTGTGAAATACACGTCCATCGCCTCGGAGAGCGTGGGCATGGTCTTTTGCCGGGAGGGGTCGCGGGAGAGATAGGGGAAGCCCGTCACATCCAGCGGCGCGCCGTCCTCATCGGTCAGCAGCGTTGGCACATCTTCCAGGTGCGCAAAGAAGAAGGTGAGCTTGCCTGCCGCTGTCGGCACGAGCGCGTCGGTCAGGGGGGCGCTTTCGCTGCCGCTGATGCGGAAGGCAAGCTCCCGCGCGGCCTGCGCCGAAAGGCCGGAGACGCTCTGCTGCAAGGCCTTGTCCAGGCGCAATCCGGCCAGCGGCCCCAGCGCGCGCAGATAGTCCATCTCCTGCGCCTGATAGGGGTTCAGCTTGTCCTGTGCGGGCGGCGTTTTGTAGGGAAGGCCGGGCAGCACCTCGCGCACGCGGCTGATGTCGTCGGTGACGTGGCGCGCGCTGTCGAGTATCTTTCCGTTGTGATCGGTTAGAATCAGGTTGGAGTGGCGCCCCATGATTTCGATGATGAGCCGGCGCTCGGTCAGGTCGCCCAGTTCGTCCAAGCCCTCAAAACGCAGCGTCAGCACGCGGTCCGCGCCCAGCTGTTCGGCACCTAAAAAGCGCGCGTTGACCAGAAATTTGCGCAGCAGCATGCAGAACATCGGCGGCGTGTCAGGGCTGCGCTTGTTCTGCGCAGTCAAATGAATGCGGGCATTGTTGGGGCTGGAGGAGAGCAGCAGGCGATGGTTTTTGCCCTGCGCGCGCAGCGTCAGCATCAACTCGTCGCGTTCGGTCTGCTGCACGCGGTCCACACGGCCGCCCTCTAATAGATGATTCAACTCGCGCGCCATCGCGCCGAGCGTCAGTCCGTCCATTGGCATAAGAGTGTCCTTTCTAGGGCCGGAGCGCGGTTTACACGCGCTTGATCCAGCGGGTTCCGCAGTGACGGACGAAGCCCATCACTGCACGGAAATAGAGTGAAATGGCGTTGGCCAGGAAGATGCCCGGCACACCCAGATGAATTTTGAAGCAGAAAAGCCAGGTCAGCGGCAGTCGAATGCCCCACACGGCAAAGAGCGTCACGCACATAACGTATTTGACGTCGCCGCCCGCGCGCAGCTGGGGATCAATGCCGTTGATCGAAACCCCCGCAATGTCCATCACGACCAGCAGCCACAGCAGCCCCGCGCTTTCGGAAATCGCTGCGGGATCGGAGGAGTACAGGCCGGAGAGCGGGGTGCCGAAGAGCATGGCGATCGTGCCCAGCAGCAGCGTGCAGCCGATGCCCGCCGCCCAGACAATGCGCCCGGAATGCTTGGCGTCACGCACGCGCTCTGCGCCCAGCAGATGCCCCACTGCGGCCAGCGCCACGGTCGAGCAGATGCCTTGCGGCAGGGTGATGAAGGTATTGAGCGTGTTGAGAATCTGATAAACGCCGCTTTCAAACGTGCCCAGTGCGATGGCCATGCTGTTGCCCAGCATATAACCCACCTGCACGAAGATGCTCTCGATGCTCACCGGCACGCCGATGTGCAGGATGCGCACGATGGTGCGAAGGTGCGGATGCAGCAGGTTCCGCAGATGCAGCACAAAATACTTGTGGTTCCGCAGCAGCACCGCCAGCATGAGTCCCGCGCCGAGCAGGCGGCAGAACACATAGGCAAGCCCTGCGCCGGTTTCTTCCAGATGAAGTACGGAAATCAGCAGGTAAGCAAACGCCAGCTGGCACAGGTTCATCAGCAGCGCCACCAGCATCGGGTTGCGGCTGTCGCCCATGGAGCGCGCCACCGTGCTCAGCACCGAATGCACGGTGAGAAACGGCAGCGACAGAAGCAGCATCTGATAATACCGCACGGCCTCGCCAAAGAGCTGATCCTCCGCCGTGGGCATCAGCAGCCGCAGCATCGGCTGCGCGGTCAGCATGCACAGAGCGGTCAGCGCGAGGCTGCTCACCAGCGCCAGAAACAGCGATTGCTCGATGGTTTCCGCCGCGCCCAGCCCGTCCTGCGCGCCGATCTGGCGGGAGACCAGCACGGCTGCGCCCGTCGTGACGACGGAAAACAGCGCCGAAACCACCGCCATCACCGTGTTGGACATGCCGATGGCCGCCAGCGCGCTGGCGCTGATGGTGCTGATGATGCGCGAGAATAGGAGTCCAATGAAGATCGTCAGTACATTTTCTGCAACGACCGGCAACGTGAATCGAAAGGAAAGACTTTCGTCCTTGCTGACTGCGCGCAGGGGATTCTTCATGTGACAAGCCTCCTTGCGGCTTTGCTATCCGTTTTTCATTATACCATATCAAAATAGGTCATGCGCAGAAAACTTCTCTTTTCAAGACGGTTTTTGCTGAGCGGTTCGCATGGAGAAACAAAAATCCCCGATGAAAGTATGAAGTGACCCCAAAAAGTTAGACAATATTCTGAAGCAAAAATTGTTCAAGCAG
>CAJJNQ010000030.1 GCA_905193155.1 uncultured Christensenella sp. | reverse complement strand
CGTCTGATGGGTGATTCGACAGCGCTTGCCTCAGCAATTGTGCGGTGCTGCCTTAGTTGCAACAGGAATCCCTAATGATTATATATTTTGTTCCTCTCTTCCGGGCAATGATGTAAACAGCGTTATTTCTCGTGAAGTAAAAGAAAAAATCACAAACAGTTCGGTAAATATTGCAATTCTATCGAAAAATTATTATGAAAGTGCATACTGCTTAAATGAAGCAGGCATTATTTGGTTACAAGATCCTAATACTCCTGCTATCGTAATTGGTCTTCCAGAAATCAATCATACAAATATGTTTGGCTTTTTAAATAGCGATTTTAAGCTTCGTCGTTTGGATAATGCCAACGACATTTCAGCAATCTACGATACTGTACGTAGTGCAGTTAGAGCTACTCCGGTAAGTTTTTCTGTTGCAACAGCTGCTGGCCACAAGCTTTCAGATCGTTACGCTGAATATCTTAAATCAAGAGTAGAGCCTACGGTGCCAGAAGTTCAGTTGGCAACCTCCACTGCACTAATGGAGAATATTACTACCGATGATGAACGAGTAGTTTTGTACTATATAATGACCAAAAGGATACGACGTGTCAAAAAATCTGACATCTGCGCTTGGATGGCTGAAAATGAAATTTATAATATCAATGTAGAAAATGCCTTGGATTTACTTTCCTCTTTGGGAGCTGGTACATATGAACAAGAAATACTGAACCTGGACGTCGGAGTATTTAGAGAGTGTACCGCACATGCGGAAGAATTGGTTCCGGTACTTACACCGATTGTAGAAAAATATCAGATGCTCAGTAGCAAGCGGTTTATTGAGTTGTGGAATGCAGGAAATTTCACAGAAGAGGACAAGCTTTTTGTTGCATATATCGTTCAGAACAGAACAACCACTTTTGGGGCGAGGTGGATGGAAAAAGGACAGATAGAATCTATCCACCAGTGGGAATTGAATAATTGCCTCGACGGTTCTGTAGCGAGTACATATAGCGCACATTTAAATCAGTTTATAGAAAACCAATTTGTTTACGAAAGCGACTGGACAAGTCACGGTAACGCTCGAGAGTATACGCTTTGTCCTTCTTTGAAAAATCTGTTACTTGGAGCAGATTTTCCGTATTTAATTGAGCTTGAAACTATAATGAAAGCACATAAAGACACACTTCCATTTTGAACATACAGGAGGCAGCGGTGGAAATCCATAATGAAGCGCTAATTGAACTGGTAAAAAAATTAATTCGTACCGGTCGAGAAGATGATTGGTGGGATTTCAAAGAATGCCACCATGAAGATAGAGCTGCATTGTTGCACGATATCATTTGCCTTGCAAACAACCGTGCAGATAGAGATGCCTATTTAATTTTTGGTGTTCGAGACAAGACATTTGAAATCATCGGTGTGGAGAACGATCCGCACCGAAAGAATCAGCAGAACATAGTTGATTTTCTAAGTCAAAAGCGATTCGCTGGACAAGTACGCCCTCGTGTGGAAGTGTACACCGTTCGGCTGAAAGGTCACGAAATAGATGTGTTTATCATCAAAAACTCAACCGATGTTCCTTATTATTTGATTGAAAGTTACGTAGACAAACGGTACAGGCCAAATCCTCCGAAGAAAGGAAAAACGGTACAAGCATTTCACATCTATACCCGAGTAATGGACAACAATACGCCCATTGGCAAGAACGCTGATATCCGTGATGTGGAATATCTTTGGAGGAAGCGTTTCGGCTTGTTGCAAACACCACTAGAGCAGGTTAAAATTTTACTGCGTCAACCTGATGAATGGACAGAAGAAGATTCCCGGTATTACCATAAGCTGTTTCCCCAATACACCATTTCAATTGAATATGAGGAAGATGAGAACGGTATCCGCAAAGAAGGAAATCGGGCGTTCTATCATCATTTGCAAACTGATACATCGGCATACTATGGTACTTTAAAGATGTTTCATTACGGCACACAACTTTTTTCGTGTCAAATCACTGCTCTTGATGGATACAGGATGATTGCGCCGTGCCCTGAAATAAAATTTATTCCATATCGCAATTACAGCGATCCGAATATTTGTCTGAGATACTATGTAACTGACGAGTTACCCTACTTATTTCTCCGTTTCCTGGAGCACCACATCGGAAATCTTAATGGAAGTGAAGCACAATATGCAACTCGGCGGTTGCTGGATGTCGTCTTGCTATTTGACAGTAATGAAGATGTTGAAGGCTTTGCCACCTATATCCGTCACCATTTAGGAGCATTCGATGGCAAGGTTTCCGAACAACGAGCGCCATATATTGCTAACGAAACAGAAGTTGCCAAAAAAGCGTTGACGGCGGAAATCCGCAATAGTCTGGCGCTTAAATCGATGCAGCCTGCATGGGAACAGTTTAAAGCCGAGAATACATAAATCGAAAGGGGGAGTGCAGATGGGCGAGACGTATTATATTTTTACCGATGAGGCTGGCGCATACAATAAACGCCCGTCTGAGACATTTCGCCGTAGTCATCCTTTCTACATACGATCTAGTGTTCGATTTTCTTCTGATGATTACCGGCAGTTCCAAAATGAAATACAAGAGTTAAATAAACAATATGGTGTCCCTATAGGTGAAGAAATTAAATGGTCTGATCTTTGGGAGATACATAAAAGAAAATATCGTTCTGAATTTTTAAAAGAGAAATCGGAAGATTCACTTAAAGGTTATTATCGCCATGTTTTCAACCGTGCAGTCAGCAAAAATTCGCTTGAATTTATTTTTACAATTACATGCGTTTACACACAACCGTGCTATCAGTCCGAAGAGGGAATTTTAAAATTTCATCTTCAGGAAGCAATGCAGCGGGTTAACATGGATGCTCAACCTAATGATTTTGCAATAATAATTATGGATGAGCTTGATCCTGATAAAATTAAAAAGCTAAAATTCGCTTGTCATGAAATTGCGATAACAGGTGATTTTATCAAGTATAAAAATATTTACTCAGGTGTTCTTACAGAAAGCAGTTCACAAAGTGCTGGAATACAAATTGCGGACTTTGCCGCAGGCATCATGAATGGTTACCTTAGAGGAGCGCTTTTGAGCCGTGGCAAATATGAATTTGCCACAGACTTATTCGACGAATTTGTATTGCCTCACCTTCGGCACCATCCCGATGGTCGTATTATGGGTTATGGCGTTAGAGAAGTACCTAGTGATACAAATATAAGAAACAAATTGATATCCTTGTTTGAAAAGTCATACCCACAAAGCGAGGTCATATTCGGCAGGCAGTAATCTCCCTGCATAGTGTATGTGCCGTCCATTTGCTCAAATATTGTTTTATCCATAATGGAAAACCTCCTTTGATACGCTTACTGTACCAAAGGAGGCTTTCTGTTTATGAATGTGATATTTATAGGCTATCTATCAACAATATCCTTGTAGACCACCAGCGTCACATTCCCCATCTCTTTCGCCCGCTCTATACACCCTTTGGTAAATCCGGTTTTGGCAAAGAGGTAGTAGTGGACATTCTTATAGGGGAACAGCTCGCTGTGCTTTATGAGGGTTTCCAAAACGCCGAGGTCAACTTTCTCATTCGTCCATTTGCACTCCCCGAAAAGGGCGGTGCTTTTATCCTGTTCGGCGAGAATATCAATTTCAGTCTGACGTTTTTCTTTGGGATCGTTGCCCCACCAGCGGCCGAGAGAGGAAAACTCCACCGGGCATTCGCCGGAAAGCAACAACTTCCAGAGATACTGCTTGCAGATTTCCTCAAACACCTTGCCCATATAGTCGGACAGATGCGGCTCGATGCGTTTGTAGGCCAGATCAGCAGCACCACGGGCGATAATCGAATTGTTTTCCGGTACAAAACGATACCAAAAGCGGAACATATTATCCGCAATCGAGTAAATCGCTTTTCGGGACGCCTTTTCTCCATAAGGCGTCTCTTTTTCAATAATACCGAGGAAAATCAGATTTTTCACATAGGCGGAGCAAATGTTTGTGCTTTCCCCGACCTTTCCGGAAATCTCCGACATACGGGAAGCGCCGGTGGCAATCGCCGTGATGATGGCATTGTAGAGCGCCGGTTCCCGCACCTCCTGTTTGAGCAGATTTTCCGGCTCTTCAAACAGGGCAGAATTGGGATTTAAAAATGTATTTTTAATATTGTCCTCAATGCTCAGCTTATCGCTCATCTGAAGCAGATACTGGGGCGTGCCGCCGACGATGCCATACACATAGGCTTTCTCTTCATCGGTGAAATTTTTGAAATAATGGCAGGTCTCCGCAAAGTCAAAGGGGAGAATTTTCATCTGCGCTGTCCGTCTGCCGTAAAGCGGCGCTTTGTAGGCGAGGACATGGTCTTCCATATAGGACATGGACGAGCCGCAGAGAATCAGCATCAGCTTGGAAGTATCCTTGTATTGGTCAATCAAAAGCTGGATGGTGGAAGCGAGGCTTTTCGACGAACGGGCGACATAAGGGTATTCATCGATTGCAAGAATAATCCGTTCTTTTTCGGACAACTTGAACACATACTCCAAAGCCGCCTGAAAGGATAGGAAAGAGGTTTCAGCCTCCATGCCGGTGTGGAAGCTTAGAATGCTCTTGCTGAAATTTTCGAGGTTCTGCTTAGCGTTGCTCTCGACGCCCATAAAATAAATGGCGTTTTTATCTTCTATAAAGCGACTGATCAGCGCCGTTTTGCCGACACGGCGGCGGCCGTATATTACTACAAATTCAAACTTGTCCGATGCGTATAACTTATTCAGCGTCGCAAGTTCACGTTCTCTGCCGATAAACATGGATTACATCCTCCCATCTCAGCGACACGCATTGCTTATAGTATAACTAAATACAGTATAACACAAAATTAAAATTAGTCAAGTACGATTAGGCAAATTGTGATTGACTAATTTTCTCTTATGGGATTAGAAAACAAAACGAGTGCAAGAATCCAAACTCCTGCACCCGCTTATTATTGCAATAGTTTCTATATGAAAATCATCTCTGCATTTACAACTTCGTTGACACGTTCTCGAATATTATTCATCATGCGTACCCATTTCATTGGATTCTCCGCCTTAAGCTGTTCGGTAACACCTTCCTTTCCGGCATACTTTTTTACCAGCCGAAGAAAGAGTGTCTGTGCTTCATCCTCTACATCAGCGAGATAGGAGTAGAGCTTGCCGGAAGTGAGCAGATTGCAGTAGAGAATTTTATGGTGCTGCTTTAGATACTGTCTGCGGCGATGCGCCCATACGCCAATAGGACGTTTTTCTTCGGGTAGTAAGGCCAGATCAGGCAGGCAATAGTCGCCCTGAATGGTGTATGTGCCGCCCATTTGTTCAAATATTGTTTTAGCCATAATAGAAAACCTCCTTTGATACGCTCATTGTACCAAAGGAGGCTTCGCTTTTCGAATGTACGATTTTTAATCTTTCAGATAGCTTTCAAATGGTGCGTCGTTGCTGCAAAAGGTATCGAAGATCATTTTTGCACCGAGGCGGAAGCCGACAATAAAAGAATCAAGGCTGCTTTCGCCCATCAGCTCTCCGTAAGCGTTGCGGAAATCGAGGAACAGCGCCTTGTCCTCTCCACCTAAACGCTCGGTCAGCTTTTCTTCCAACTCGTTTATATTCTGTGAAACCTTGAAGTTATAACTGCCCTTTCGGTATCCTCTGGCCTGCGGATCAATATTTCCGTAGTACAGCTCTTCCAGAAAATTTGTCATTACTCCGCACCTCCTTCGCTGTCTGCCGTGTGCAGGTCACGGATTTTCCGCCAGCTTGAAAAACCTTGCAGGGTGCGGATGTGCCACGGCGATTTGCGGGTGATGGTACGGAAGTATGTGGAGCAAAAGAACTCCACCAAGTAGACCTTCGGAATATGGTTGACATTGTTTTTCCGGAAAGACTTGATGTGCCCCTGATTGCACCAGTTGTTAATTGAAGTTTTGCCGTAACCGGTGATTTTGGAAACCGTTTGGGTGGTCAACACATCGGGATAGCCGGAGAGCAGCTCGGTATAGTACAGCTGCAAATGCTCCAACACGATTTGGGGAACCTGTTCCTCCATCTGGACAGTATAATCACCTTTGTACCAGCCCGCCGGGGCAGAGTAGCTTTCGGGGAACACCTTGCGGTTTTCCAGATAGGCAATCACATCCTCCTTTTTGATTTTGTAGCAGCGTGTTTTCCTGCCCGTGTACTCGCAGGGAATTTTCCCGCTTTGGAGCAGGTACAAGGCGGTAGATTTGCTGATGTGGCAAATGCGATACAGCTGATCCTTCGTGATCACATCGGGAACATCGTCCCAGTTGATTGCGTTTTCTTTCATGACAATACACCTCATATCGTGGTAAGCTTTGTCGGCATTCGAACTGTCCGTGTATTGCCTATTGATTTTTGTTCTTTCCGTTCTTTCCGCAGTTCTTTCCAAAAGCGGAAAAATCGCTGATTGGAACCGATGGGCGATTTCTCAGTATTTTCGGGCGATTTTTTCAAAAAGCCCAGATTTCATGCGGGTTTGCGGGCGTACAAGGCTGACTGAAACTGACAGAAGAAACCATGTAATTAACAGACGGCGATAAAACTCGAAATCAGTTGAACCGCAAGGTTCCGTGGGTTCGAATCCCACCCGCTCCGCCATTCAAAGCCTGTAAACCTCGTGTTTGCAGGCTTTTTTCTGTTCTTTTCACGGTTCATTCGATCCCTCACGGGGTTTTCCGTCAGCTTTTCCGTTCTCCCTTAACCGTTGTGGGGAGAACATTGGGGAGAACTGATTCCCAAACCGCTGAGCATTGCATCAGCAGAGGTGAGCTTGGAGCTGTAATCGAGATGAGCGTAGATGTTTGCCGTCGTTGAGAAGTCGCTGTGACCGAGCCACTCCTGAATCTGTTTCATCGAAACGCCATTTGCTAATAGAAGCGACGCGCAGCTATGCCGGAGATCATGAAAACGAATCGGTCTACACCGAGGCAAAGAAAGGCACGAGCTGGAAGCAGAAGCTCAAGCAGACGATTGACCGTCTTGTCATCACCGCGAAGGACTACGATGAGTCCTTGAAGCTCATGCAGGAAGCCGGATATGAAATCAAAACCGGCAAGTATATCTCCTTCCGTGCCGCAGGACAGGAGCGATTCACCCGTGCAAAGACCATCGGTGAAAACTACACCGAAGAACGCATCAAGGAACGCATTGCCGGACGCAATCCCCGTAAGCGCAGGATGCAGATAGAGCGCAAAGGCATCTCCCTCATCATCGACATCCAGAACAGCATTAAGGCTAAGGAGAGCAAAGGCTATGAACACTGGGCGAAGATCAATAACCTCAAGGAAGCTGCCAAGACGCTCAACTACCAGAGATCGGGAGCGCGATAGTTTTCCGGGTTAATCTCTCTGTCAATGAGGTAGAGGATTATATCGTCAATCCGAATTGCGTAACGGCGGGTTTTCTTGCCGGAGTCCTTGCAGGGGACTTTTCCGCTGCTCAAAAGGTAGAGAGCGGTCGCTTTGCTGATGTGAGCTATACGGTAAAACTGATCCTTTGAAACGACCTCGGGGTACTCCTTTCGGATGGAGTCATAGTATTTCATTTTCGATTTCATGCTGATAACCACCTTGTTTTTATTCGGCTCTTAGGTAGGTGTCATCTGCATTCAATACTGTAATTTTCTCCCCGAGTTCTCCCCATCTTCTCCCCAACGCGCTTTTTTCTCCCCAAAACCGGAAAATATTCGAACTGCTTGTAACAAAGGCTTTTTGGGGAATTAGCCCTTCAAGAGCGAAAAAGCCTTGATTTTATAAGGGTTTTTAAGCTCCTGCATCGTCGTTGAACTTCTCTTGTTTTCCGCCAAAGTCTGAATGGCGACTCCGACTCGAAATGCGGTTGTCCGCAAGGGCACGTGGGTTCGAATCCCACACTCTCCGCCATCGAAAAATCCAGTAACCATGCGGGTTTCTGGATTTTTCTTTTTTGCGTCCGCTCCGAAAATCACCCGATTTTGGGCTGTTCTTTCCATAAATTTTGGAAAGAACAGCTTTTTGCTTTACTCCTCATTCTGAGCTACGCCGTAACCGTTCAGGTACATATCGCCCAATTTGTACAGGCAATTCGCGTCATCATGGAGCAGCGCGCCGAGGGAAAAATATTGATAGGCTTTCTTGTAGTCGATATCCTGATGCTGTCCGTAATAGAAACCATCCCCGCAGCAGCGGATTGCAGAAATCAGCCCTGCGTCGGCCGCTATTTGATAAAGTTCATACGCCTTTTGATGGTTCTGCTCCACAGCCTTTCCGGTATCATAAAGCTTACCAAGCCCCAAAGCAGCTTCCGGCATATCGTGTTCTAAACAAAGCGCGTAACATTCTGCAGCTTTTTGGGCGATTCTCTCATTTAAATCACCATCGTGACAATATGCCCATGCAAAAAACTTCTTCCCAGTCTTGGATTGCAATGGCGTAATTCACTTCATCCAGATCATCCTGAATGGCGTCGTCCCTATAGTACGGGGAGAGTGGCGGTTGATTTTCATATTCTTCGGCTGCAGCTTCCCGAATAATATGCTTTGTCCGTTCAACCGGGTACGGCGCATTCTCCGCCGTATATGCACCACAGGATTTTACGATTCCGACTCTCGGCGCATTATGGCTGCCAAACGGTACCATCACATAGGAGCCGGACGGTATCTCCCCCGAATCGCTGATATACGAATAGACGGTTTCCACGCCTTTCACCAAAATGCCGCAATACCAGTATGGATTCATACTCCGTTTCACTTCCTTATTTTCCTTTGTTCCATACTATTCCGCAGCCTTCACGGGCTCGTGGGATCGAAGCCCACCGCCTCCGCCCCACCTGCCAGCCGCTTGAAGGTTCTGTTATTCTCCACAAGCTCGTCAAAGGTAACCGGCATCAGGCCGTTGATGTCCGCGCCGGCGTTGAGCACATGGTCCCGAGCGGCCAGCAAAGGCCAGTAATCCATGCTCGTGTCGTTGTGGATGTGCCCGTGGACCATATAGGACCGCCCGGCGTGCTTCCACGTGAGCAAGGGGTAGTGGCACAGGGTCAGGGCGTGCTGCCCGTCGGTGGTTTCCAGGAACTTGTCGATGCTTTCAAAATACCGCGAAGCGTCCGTTTGGGTCATCCATGAGCCGTCGTGGTTGCCCACGATCAGGCGCTTTTTGCCCTTGAGCCGCTTCAGGATTTCTTCAAAATTGACCGACCGGAAAAACATGTCGCCGAGGATATAGACCGTGTCGTTACCCTTTACACGGCTGTTCCAGTTTGCGATCAAAGCCTCGTCCATCTCTGCGGCGCAGGAGAAGGGGCGGCTGCAAAAGCGGATGACGTTTTCGTGCCCGAAATGGGTGTCCGCCGTAAAATAAATCACGCTGCTTTGCTCCTTCCTCCAAATAAAAACAGAGCTGCCGAACACGACAGCTCTGCACGATTTTAAAAATCTGTCCTTTACCGTTGCGGGCCACTCTTATGATACACGGCTTTGGGCCGCATGTCAAATAGGCGCTTCGGTCAATCCTCTACCGTTACCCAGCGTCCGGTTTCCGCCGACCGCTTCACGGCGTCGCAAACGCGTTCCACGCGATACCCTTCCGCAAAGCTGGTAGACGGCTGCTTGCCTTCCACCACCGCTTTGATAAACTCGTAGGATTCGATGGATTTCAATTCGCCGTACCCGATGTTCATCCCGGGAATGTTCCAGGTCACTTCCCCGTGGAAATGCGCGGGGCCGGTGTAGATCGTCTTAAAGCCCCTTCTGTCGTCGGGGTCGCCGGCCAGGCACACCTGCAGCTCGTTGAGCCGCTCGTAGTTGAAGTAGAGGCTGCCCAGCGCACCGTGGAGCTCCACGGTGATGAAGTTGTTGCGGCCCCAGGCGTTTCTCGTGGCCTCGATGCTGCCCACCGCGCCGTTTTTAAACTTCACAAGGAAGCTGTCCTCGTCGTCCACGTCCACGGCCTTCCGCTTCGCGTCGGCTCCGAGCTTTACGGTGCCCAGCAGGTCCGCGCCGCCTTCCTGCACCGGCCGCTCGGGGATGTAGGTCTGCATCATGCCGGTCACCGCCTCGATGTCGCCCGCCAGGTACTGGGCGATGTCGATCACGTGCGAGGCGATGTCGCCGAGCGTCCCTGCGCCGGCGATGTCCTTCTGGAACCGCCAGGAGAGCGGAGAGGCGGGATCGGCCGACCAGCTCTGCAGATAGGTGCACCGCACGTTGAAGATTTTGCCGATGGCCCCCTCGTCGATGAACTTCTTGGCGAGGTCGATCGCCGGGACGCGCCTGTACTGGTAGGCGTTCATGGCGATGATCCCCTTCTGCGCCGCTTTTTCGGCGGCCTCCGCCATGGCCTTCGCGTCCTCCAGCGTCGAGGCAATCGGCTTTTCGCAGAGCACGTGCTTCCCCGCGTTCAGCGCGGCGATGGCGATCTCGGCGTGGGCGTTGTTCGGCGTGCAGATGCTCACCACGTCGATCTCGGGATCGTTGACGATGTCGCGCCAGTCCGTGCAGCATTTTTCAAAGCCGAAGCGTTCTTTCGCGTCCGCCGCGATTTCCGGGACGATATCGCAGATTGTTTTTAAAACCGGCACGGCCGGGGCCGGCCAGAAATACTTGGGCATGTCGGAATACCCGATCGAGTGCGCCTTTCCCATGAACCCGGCGCCAACCAGGCCCACATTCAGTTTTTTCATTGTGAAATTCTCCCATTCTGAGATGCCCTCCTGCGCCGCGCGCCGCCGACCGGCGCTGCGGACGGGAGGGGGGGTTAGATCAGCTTGCCCTGCAGGAAACGGTACGATGTCCGGCAGGCTTCCTCCGGGTCGCCGGCAAAGCCGTCCGCCTCCACCAGATAATCTCCCGCATACCCCTTTTCCTGCAGGAACCGCAGAACGCCTTCGACGTCGACGCGCCCGGTGCCCAGCGGGGCAAATCCGTTTTCGTCCAAGTCTTTCAGGTGGACAAAGGAGATCCGGTCGTAGTACTTTTTGACGATCTCCAGCGGGTCGCTGCCGCCGGCGGCCAGGTGCGCCAGGTCCGGGCAGATCTTGATGTCGCTCACCGAAAAGAGCCGGTCGATCTGCTCCGGCTTTTCCGCCATGGACCCGAGATGCGGGTGGTAGCTCGCCTCGATGCCGTGGGCGGCGAAGACCTTTTCCGCCTCCTTCAGTCCTTTGGCCAGCAGCGCATAGTCGCCCGCCTGGATGCCTTTCCCGCGGATGGCGCCGCCGCAGAACGCTACGTAGGAAACGTCCACCTGCTCTGCCAGAGCGGCGACCGTCTCCATGTGGAACATCTCGTCCTCCAGCGCGTCCGGGTAGATAAAATTGGCGCCCACACAGACGCTCATCATGCCGGCGCCGTAGCGGGCCAGCATGTCTTTGAGCACCTGGATGTCCGAGCCGTATTTGGTCAGGTTCCCCTCCAGCACCTCGATGTATCGGAAGCCTGCACCTGTGATCGCTTTCAGCGCCGCCTCGTCGTCGCAAAGGGTCAGGTACCGGATGTCCTTAACGCTTGTAACGCCGCCTCCGTCCCCTACCAGAGGACCGAACGCGTTTGTCATGTATCCGAGTTTCATGTCTGCTCCTTTCTTGTTTTTATAAATTTGCGCAAATTTTATTTCGCCTCCATCATACTCCGCGCCGCGCCGCTTGTCAATTCCTCCCAGCGTTTTTGAGAAAATTCGTTTGTTTCGCCAAATGCAGGAACTAAAATTGGGCATTTCCCATCAAGGCTTCTTTCCAGCCGAAGCGCTTCGGCGCCGGTGCAGGCCGCCTGCGCCGTTTGCTCGCTGGAAAACGCCCCGCTTTTCTCGTTTTCTCCTGTATATTTGCGCAAATTTTTCCTTTCCGCGCCAAAAAAGCGCGGCCAAAAGCCGCGCGGGGATTGTGCCGATGAAATTTTCCGGCAGCCCGGCTTGCGCGGGCGCCATGCAAAAAGCGGATAAGCCCCGCTCCGGGTGCTTATCCGCTTACTGTTCTGCCGACCGGATCGAACGCGGCGGGCCGCCGTTAAAGCGCGCCGGTACTGCGGTTGACCGCATCGCGCAGCGCCGCCGGCGGATCCTCCTTGAAGATCACCTTCCAGTTTTTTAGCAGGTTCTCCCGGCCGATACTGATGGGCTCCACCCCGATGAAGGAGGGGACCGCTTTTCCCAGCAGGCCATTGGCCGCCGCCAGTGCGATGGCCTCCCCCTGCTCGTAGGGGCACTGCGCGCTGATCATTTTGACCATGCCGCCCTGCACCATCTGCATGGCGATGGCATAGTCCAGATCTCCCGTGACGATCGCGACGTCCGTGCGCTCCAGCTCCGTCAGGGCCTTGATCACCTCCAGCGCGGGACCGTCCCAGGAAACATACAGAGCCTGGATCTCCGGGTACAACCCGATGAGCTCCAGAGTTTTCTGGTAGACGTCCACCTCCGTCAGGAAGTTGACCGTTCCGCACACCCGGATTTCCGGGTACTCCTCCGTCAGGACCTGTTCCGCCGCGCCGTCACGCTGCTTCGTGGCAAAAAAGTTCTGCTCGCCGTGGCAGATTAGCCCCGCGTATTTCAGGCCGTGCCGCACCATGTATTCGCCGAGTCCGCGGCCCATGCTGTCCCCGTGGGACCGCTCGTTTACGGAAATGCAGGAGATGTAATCCTTCGGGGTAAGCCCCTCGGGAACATTGGTGATCAGCACCAGCCGGGTGTCGCTGTCCGCGATCGAGCGGAAGGCCTCCGCGGTGCCCCGGGTGTCGACGGGGATCGAGATCAGGAGATCCGGTTTCAGGAATTGGATGCTTTCCAGCTGCTTACATTGCAGCGCCGCGTTGAAATGGGCGTCCGTGACGGCGATGATGGAAATCCCAAGCTCGTCAAAGACTTTTTTAATTCCCTTTTCCTGCAGGCGCATCCACGCCTTGCCCATATAATGGAACGAGATCGCCGCCGTATACTGCTTTTGCCGGATCTTCTCCTTTTCCGCCTCGGATAAGGCCAAGCCGCCCGCTCCCGCTGCCCGTTCCCCGAAGGGTCCCCGGCCGATTCCGCAGGTGGAGTTACGCACATTGAGGAGCGAGGGGAGGATTTTCGTGTTGTACGCATGCGCGGGCGAAGAGAGCCCCGCGATTTCGCCGCGGTCGATCCGCCGGAACAGCAGGTCCGCGGCGGCAAGCGCAAACTGCCGGGGCTGCTTATCCACGCAAGTGAGCTCTGGCGTCATCAGCGAGGCCCATTCAGGATTGTTCAGGCTGACGACAGAGAGATCGCCGGGCACGGCGATGTTGTGGGCGGTCCCGTACCGGATGGCGGGGATCAACGGCAGCGAGTCGGCGATCACGACCGCAGTGGGCGCCGGCTCCGCCGCGGCGATCTGCGCCATGGCTTCGGCGGCCAGCGCCTCGGTTTTCAGGCCCGCATGGACCAGCGCTTTTTCCACCGCGATGCCGGAATCCTCCAGGGCCTTCCTGTAACCCTCAAACCTGTGGGTACCGCGCGCCTCTGACTCGCACATGTAGGCAATGCGCTCGTGCCCGTTTTTGATCAGGTGCCGCACCGCGCGGTAGCTGCCCTCGAAGGTGTCGGGCAGCAAGGTGTCCGCGGCAAACCGGTCCACGGGGTTCCCGATCAGAACCACCGGAAGCCGGAGCCCTTTGAAAAAGGTCCCGGAAAGGACGCCCTCCCGGTCCGGAAAGGCGATCATTCCCGCAAGGCCCAGCGTTCCCGCCAGCGCGCGGATGGCCGCCAGCCGGTCCGCATCGAGGTCATACGCCAGCGAAATGGCGATGTAGCCCTTCTGCTCTACGATTTCTTCCAGCTTTTCCTTGACCTGATTCTGAAACAGGCTGCATTTTTTCGACAGCAGAACCAGCACACAGCGGCTTTCGGACGGCTTACCTTTCGATGCGCTCCGTTTCGCGATGAAATTCGGGAGCTCGTCCATCTGGCGAATGGCGTCCTCGACCTTCCGGACCTTCTCGGGACTGACGTACCGGGTTCCATTGACCACGTGAGAGACGGTCGACACGGACACGCCCGCTATCCTAGCAACATCCTTGATCGTCGCCATGCATTTCGTCCTCCTGCTCAGAATACCTTTGCTTTCATTATACGGACTCCGTTCTCAATAGTCAACAAAATTTGCGCAAACGGTGTTTACGGGATGCTGCAACATGAAGCGGGGACAGTCAGAGCCACACAGCTCTTGCCTGTCCCCGCTTTCATTTTTTCCATGCGCGGCATTTCGGAATATGCCGGTTCTGCGGGCAAAGCCGACAGTAAACCAGCAGTCGGTTGTTCCCGCGCCGCATTTACGCTATGCTGGAGATGCTCCGGGAAAGGCACGTAGCGGCGTCCCGCCCTGCGAATCCCCTCGCAGAACGTTACCGTGTGACAACGTCCAGCTGCAGGTCGGAATGTGCAAACAGGCGGATATAGAGCGTTCCATCCTGCGCCACAAAATAGGCTTCATGCAGGTTCAGCCCCTGTTTTGCCGGCACGCAGCGCAGACGGACTCCGTTGAGCACAACGTCCTGTACGCTTGCGACACCTTTCACAAGGAGATACCGCACACCCGCGCACCCCTTCGCCTGCACGGAGAAGCCGTTCTGGCCGACGGTAAAGGCGTAATCGTTTTCCTCCGTGTCCGACCCGTTCCAGCTGCCGGCTGTCGCGCACACCGGCTGCGTCAGGACGAGCGCCCTGACCCGGCTTGTGGTCATGCTTCTTCCAAACTCCAGGGATTCGTTGAGCTCAACCGGAAACAGCGCGCCGGCCGCCACGTAAACCGGGATCTCCGTGATGGGATACACGCGCGTCTGCGCCGTATCGCCGTCGACGACCTCGGTATTGTCAAAGAAATTGACATACCGGCCCGCGGGGAACACCACCTGTTTTCTGTTGCTGTCGGAGCAGATCGGCGCCACCAGCAGATGATCGCCGTACATATAGGCGTCGGTCACCTGCGCGACAAAGGCGTCCTCGGGGAACATCATCGGCAGCGGGCGAACCATGGGGATGCCGCGGTGATGCGCCTGAACGGCCGTGCTGTACGCATACGGCAGAAGGTTCTCGCGCAACCAGGTATAGAATTTGTACAATTCGGTGACCTGCTCGGAATACTCCCAGGGCTCCTTCGGGAATGTGCCGTGGTACCGCATCAGGGGGCAAAACGCCGCCCACTGCGTCCAGCGCATATAGGTTTCCGCATCGCCGCCGGAAAAGCCGTCGTAGCCGCAGGCATCGACGCCCCAGAACGGCAGGCCCGAGGCCGAGACGGAAAGCACGCCGGACAGGGACTGCCGCATGCCCGGGAAGGTGGTCGGCTGGTCTCCGCCAAACTGGCAGGCGTAGGCCTGGCACCCGGGCGCACCGGCCCGCTGGAACAGGACGTGGTCCTCCCCGTAAGCGCTCTCGAAAAGCTTCCGGTAGCCGCGCGCGTAGTCCAGCGCGTAACCGTTGTGCATTTCCTTGCCGTTCCGCCCGTCGAAAAAGACCGCTTCATCCGGAATCTTGTCTCCGAAGTCCACCATGGTTCCGCAGATGCCGGCATCAAACCGATCCTTCCACTGCGCCTGCAGCAGTTCCATGGCCCGGGGATGCGTGAAGTCGATGTAGCTGACGTATTGCATATCCCCTGTGTACTGCGGCGTTTTGCTGATGGGCAGATCCTCCGTATCGCCGGAATCCTTCAGGAACGCTTTGGCGCGTTCCGCCGGCATAACCGAATACTCCCAGGAGAAGGTACGCATCCCATTCTGTGCAGCAAAGTTGGAAATCCTGTGCAGCTCGGCAAGGTGTTTGCCACCCGCGCCGGCGCCTTCGGCGTAGAACCCGCCATGCGGAATATCGAGTTCCTTGAACTTCTGCAGCACACCGATCTGCTCCTCCACCACGTTGTGCAGCGGCCCGTTCATCCATCGTCCGCCGCCCGCGCCGCTCCAGGGCTCAAATGCCCACCGGGGCGGGAGAAGCGGCAGGCCGGTCAGCCGCGCATACGACGCCATGTTTTCCACCGGCGTACCGCCCCAAAAATACAGATCCACATGGGGATCCTGTACGGTAATGGAAAAGCGGTCCTGCGCCTGCACGCCGACATCCGCACGCATCCTGTATGTGCTGTTGATATACAGCGCATAGCCGGAACTGAAATGGACAAGCGGAATGTTCTTGTAGCTCTCATTGGCCAGTCCGGCGATCACCGAAAGGTAGGCGTCCCGCTGGTACATGGCAACGATATGCCCGCGCTGGTTGACGCCGTTGAAGCGCTCGCCAAACCCGATGACGGATTCCTCCTGAAGCAAAGGCATCTGCAGGCGGAAGCCTTCCTTCCCGCAAACATGCACGCGGGAAAGCGTATTTTTGTCCATGGAGAAAATCTGCCGGTTCCCGACAGACAGCACGACGCGCCAGTCCGCGCCGCGCGTGATCACGGCATTCCGGTTTCCCGCCGCCGCACGCAGCACAGCGCCGTCCTCCGAGACGGCAAACGCATCCGGCGCCGCGGAAAAAAGGCCGCCGCCCGTCACGCTCTTCAGGCGGAATCCCGCTTCGGCAAAGGTAAGCTCCAGCGCGGGCACCGCGTCTCCAAAATCCAACACAATCCCGCTGTTTTCCGCCGTGACCTGCCGAAGCTCTTCATACGGCGTCCAATCGGCGGACTGGTCGCCCAGGGTCCCATCGGTGTAGTACCACTGAATATAGCGGGCGAGCCAGCGCAGGAACCGGTTCAGGCGGGCATATGCTTTCCCGGCCTCACCGGCCGCCAGCAGCTCGTTGAACACATGGCGCTCATTCCACGGCTCCATGTGGCCCACAGGGCGGCTTCCGGCCTCGTCCCAGAAGAAATCCACGGCCTCCTGATAGAGCACGTCCTGCAGGCGCTGGGCAAGCGCCACGTGCGCCGCCACATTTTCCTCCGTCGTTTCCGGCAGGGCCGTCAGCTCCGTCCAGAGCCGCTTCAGCTCGCCCGGCTGCACGCCGGAGATCTCCGTATAGCGCGTCCAGCGTCTCCGGGCGCTGGGCAGCGCCGCGTAGAGTTCGGTCCCGTACACCGGGCCGGCGTCACCGCCCAGATACGCCTCCATGAATGTGGAAGGATCGTACTCGAACCAATAGGGCAGGTTGATGTACAGGTCCAGCGGCGTCGGGCACAGGATCTCTCCGGTCGCCTGCTTCTTGCGGTACACCTGAAGCGCAAAGCAGCCGTCTTTCGGGAATCCGCCCACCAGCGTCCACGGGATCTTGTACGCCGCGCTCCAGAAACCCGACCGGCGGTCTACCACAACCGTATACGACTGCGGGTCGATCGTCCGGATATCCGCCTGGTTGCCGATGTGCCGAAACGGCAGGTTGGGCTGGCTTCCACCAAACGCCTCGTCGCCGCCGATGTACGTCATGCCGCTTTCCAGAACCCCCTGCGTTTCTCCGTCACGTCCGACCGAAAATACCGCAAAGTCCCGATGGCCCAACGTGCCGGAAGACACCACAAGGTCGTCGATGTCCCGGCGCACCTGGTCCACGTTCTCCGCAGATTCCCAGTTCAGAAACAACACGTAGAGAAAGGTGTCGTCCCATGCAGCCTGTGCTTTGGTCGGCGTAACCGCCCCCGGGTTCCCGTTGGCCCGGTAGAACTCGTCGAGCAGGAGCGCGCCGTTCCACCCCGCCGGGCCGGGTCGCTCGTCCGGTATCCGCGCCGCTTTGGCGCCGAGATAGACTGCGTTCACTCCGAATCTGTGCTGATTCATATCCTGATTACCTCCATCCGTTTTGTTTCCGGGTGCCTTTCGCCCGGTAGTTGAACACATTATAGTGGCGCAACCGCCCGGATATCTATAAAAAAACAGCGCGATATTTGTTGCCTTTTCGGTTTTGCGTTTTCCACAGATACGGCGGCTTCCCTCTTTGCCGCCCATCCGGACTTACCGGCGATCCGCCGAATTCGTGTTGGAAAAAGTTATAAAAAAAGCTTTTTTTGACAATTTTTTATCGCAAATTTGACAGACTTATTGGAACGAAGACGGTAAAATATTGTAAAACGCCAGTAGACATGGCGAAAAAACAAGGAGGTAAATCATGAACAAACTCAAAAGAACTGCTGCTCTGCTCATGGCGGCCGGTCTGAGTCTTTCCATGCTTGCCGGGTGCGGCACCTCGGGCCAGGACTCTACATCGGCATCCCCTGATGCGGAACAGAACACAAGCGAAGGTGCGGCGGAAGGGTACACGTACAAGATCGCCACTGTACGCTGGAACGACACCTGGCCCACGGACTTTCTGACCGACGGCGTCATGGGGGATCTGGCTGAGGAAGCCGACATCGACATCGAGTGGCAAATCTACTACTCCAACGATTTCGGCGAGCAGAAGGCGCTGCTGTTTGCCAGCGACGATCTGCCCGACGCTTTCTTCGGCTCCTGCGGCCTCAGCGATTCCGACATCGTGCAGAACAAGGAAAAGCTTCTGGAGCTCACCGATCTGATCAACGAGGAGACCATGCCCAACCTGATGAAGATCTTTGAAGAGGATCCCACCATGCGCATGGCCTGCACCGACCGAAATGGGCAGATCTACAGCCTTCCGAAAAAGATCCCCTTCCGGCCGAAGCTGAACACCCAGAACTACATCAACAAGGAGTGGCTGGACAACCTGAACCTGGAGATGCCCACGAATTACGACGAGCTGAAGGAAGTGCTGATCGCCTTTAAGGAGCAGGATGCGGACGGCGACGGCGACCCGAACAACGAGATCCCGCTCAGCTGCTACAAGCCCGGATACGGCGGCGCCTTTGCGCTTCTGGATTCGTTCGACCTGATCGAGCGCGGCGACGAGCACATGTCGCTGGATGAAAACGACAAAGTCGTCTTCGTTCCCGCGCACGAGCACTACAAAGAGGCCGTCAAGTACTACCGCGAGCTCTGGGAGCTGGGCGTAATGGACGAGGAGTTCTTCACGCAGGACCAGGCCATGTACACCGCCAAGCTGCAGAAGGAAGGCGGCTCTCAGGTCGGCATCTTCTCCGGCTGGACGGCGGACTCCTGGGCCGGCCCCAACACCAAGCAGTTTGTGCAGATGCCCACGCTGGAAAGCCCCTGGGGCACCAAGAACGCCCAGAGCATCGCGAGCACGGAGTACAGCGACAAGGAGCTGATCCTCAACATCAACTGCCCGGACCCCGAAAAGGTCCTGAGATGGGCCGACCTGTTCTACGACGATCTGGTTTCGCTCCAGACCTTCTACGGCTCCATCTCCACGGGCCAGATCAAGGACAACGGCGACGGCACCTACGAGCTTCTGACGCCGGAGGACAACACGCTGGATACATCCGCCTGGATGGCCTCTCCCCGCGATTTCGGCCCCAAGTACATGCGCAAGGAATTTGAAGAAAAGGTCACTCTGCCCACCGATCAGGGCGACGGGCTCAAGCTGGCCGAGGACGCGCTCAACGCGCAGTACGCCGACAACCCGGACCTGCTGCACGCCTGGCCGGGCACGATTAAGTTCACCGACGACGAAATCAACGAGCGGACCGCTCTGAACGTGGATATCAACAGCTACGTGGAGGCCCAGTGGGCACACTGGATCACCGAAGGCGGCGTTGAAGAAGAGTGGGACGACTATCTGCAGCAGCTGGACGCCATGGGCCTGCAGAGACTGATCGAGATCGATCAGGGCGCCTATGACGCCTATGTGGAAATGATGGGCTGATCGAAACCGAAGGAAGAGGTGATCACGGCAGCGCCGGGTCATCTCTTCTTCGGGAATTCACCGGGCTTTTTACGGCAAAACGGCGAAAAGCACCTGCAGAACCGATACCACGACCCATTAGGAGGTAGAGAAAGTCTTGGCGTATTCCATCCTGATCGTAGATGATGACCGGACCTTTGTGGAGGAGCTCAAGTCAGCTCTGCAGTGGAACCGGCTGCGGATCACCGAAGTATACACGGCGTTTTCCGTCCGGGAAGCCACCGCGTTTCTCTCGAAAACGACAGCGGACATCGTCCTTTGCGACATCGAAATGCCGGGCGGCAACGGCCTTCAGCTGCTCAAATGGATTCGGGAAAACCACGCGTCGATGGAATGCATCGTCCTTTCGAGCTACGCGGAGTTTTCCTATGCTCAGGGCGCGCTGCGGTTCGACGTCTGCGACTACCTGCTCAAGCCCATCAAGGCCAAGGATCTGGAAGAGACGCTTTCCCGGGTCGTCGGGCTTCTGGATGCACGGCGCGGCCGGCAGGAGGAACCGCTGGAAACCCTGTGGGCCGCCCTGTTTGACGGCGCCGTCACACAGGCGGATTTCACCCGCCAGGCGCAAAAGCACGGCCTGGCTGAAAATTTCAGCCTCGCGCTCCTCCTGCTGCGCTTTGTCCCCGTGCCCGGCCGAAGTGCCCCTTCGCATTACGGCCGGCCGCTGGTCCGGCAGGCCATTTTAGACCTGGCAGACCGGAATGCCCTGCAAACCGTTGTCCGCCTGAGTGAGACCCGGTGGGTTCTGGTCTGCCATGCAGAGGAGAAAGATCCCTTTCCCCGCGCGCCACTGGCATCATTTCTCGACGCCGTGGAAACGCGGATCGGCCTTCAGATCTGCGCATACTGCGGCAAAAGAGGCACCGTCGGGCAGGCGGTGTCCGTCTGGGAGGCGCTCCGCCAGCTGGAAAATCACGCTGTTCCAGATATGCAGAGAATCGCGCAGGAAGCCGACCTGCCCGCAGACAAAATCCAGCGGCGCCCCTTCCCCCTGAAGGCATGGAAGAAAATGCTGGTTGGCTTCGGCCCCCTCACAAGCCTGGACGCGTCCATTCGTGAAGAGATGGTCCGGGTCCAAACGGAAGAGGGCTGGACGGTGAACCGTCTGACGGTCTTTCTGCGGACCTTCACGATGATGCTGTCCAATTACCTGCAAAGCCGGGATATGGCCCTGCAGGACGTCGTCGATCCGGAGGAATACGATCAGATGGAAACCTACGCCGTTTCCAGTCTGCGTGCGGCCGCCTGGTTTGTGCACAAGCTCCTCGGCATTATCGAGGGCAGCCGGGACCACAAGTCGGACGCCATCACCACCGTATGTCAATACATTCTTGACAATCTGGAAGAGGATCTGTCCAGAAAAATGCTGGCGAAGCTCGTGTTCATGTCAGAAGACTATCTTTCGAAGCAGTTCATGCGCACCGTCGGCATGACGCTGCCGGCATACATCGCCCGGAAACGGATGGAAAAAGCCAAGGAGCTTCTGGAGTACCCGGACATCAAGATCGGAAAAGTCGCCATGCGCGTCGGCTACTCCAATTTCTCCTACTTCTCCAAAACGTTTCACGAGTATACCGGGTTTACCCCGAACGAGTGGCGGATGTATCATCTGAACGGGATGGAGGACGCCCGGAAGGAAAACAAAAAGGACCGCTGACCGCCCTTGCGGGCCGCGCCGGTTTATGCACCGCCACACCGAAAACCGTGATAGGACTATCCCGGTGAATCCAAACATAAAGGAGAGAGAAAACTATGCACGCGAATGGATCCGCTATATCCGCAAAAGAGAAAAAAAGCCGCAGGCTCTTGCTGCTAAAGCGGAGCATACCGCTTTACCTGCTGATTTTGCCCTCACTGATCCTGCTGGTCGTGTTCACGTACATCCCCATGTACGGCGTGACCATCGCCTTCAAGGATTACAAGACCGGCCTGGGCATCTTCGGCAGCGAATGGGTCGGTTTTGAAAACTTCACCACCTTTTTCAACTCTTATCAGTTCTGGCCCATCCTGCGGAACACGCTGGTCATCAGCATTTACTCCATCGTGGTGATGTTTCCGCTGCCCATCCTCGTCGCCCTGGTCTGTTCGCAGATCACGTCGTCGCGCTACAGGAAATTCTTTCAGGTGACGACCTATCTGCCGCACTTCATCTCCACCGTCGTCATGTGCGGCATGATCATGCTGTTTCTTTCCCCGTCCAGCGGCATCATCGCAAAGCTTCTGAGCTTTGTCGGCATCGATATGCCGAACCTGATGGGTTCCGCCGCCGCGTTCCCGCACATCTACGTCTGGACCGAGGCATGGCAGCATATCGGGTGGGACAGCATCCTGTACATCGCCGCGCTGTCGTCCATAGACCCGACGCTCTATGAAGCGGCAACCATCGACGGCGCAAACAAATGGCACAAGATTTTCTACATCGATATTCCGTCTCTACTCCCCACCATCACGATCATGCTGATTCTGCGCATGGGCAGCGTGATGAGCGTCGGTTTTGAGAAGGTCTACCTGCTGCAGAACTCGCTGAACAACGCAACCAGCGAAATCATCGCTACGTACGTCTACAAGATGGGCCTGCTGAAGTCCCAGTACAGCCTGTCCGCCGCCGTCGGCCTGTTCAACAATGTGATCAACCTGATTCTTCTTCTGGTGTTCAACTTCATCTCGTCGAAGATATCGGAAGACTCCCTGTTCTGAAAAGCGGAAAGGCGGTAGAAACTATCATGCAGGCAACCATTAGAAAATCCAATAAAGTGCGCCGCAGCAAAGGAGACGTTATCTTCGACACCGTGGTGTACATCATCACCGGGCTGATGATCCTGATCGCCATTTACCCCATGTACTTCATCCTGATCGCGTCGATCAGCGACCCCGCTCTGGTATCCTCCGGCGAGATCGTCCTGATTCCGAAGGGCTTTAACCTGCGGGCCTATGAAAAGCTGGCGGAATTCGACGACATCTGGACCGGCTACCGCAACACGATTCTCTACGTGATCGGCGGCACGGCAGCCACCCTGGTCGTCAACATTCCCGTGTCGTTCGCCCTGTCCAGAAAGCAGCTTTTCGGCAAGCGCGCGCTGATGGCCGTGTATCTCATCCCCATGTTTTTCACCGGCGGCCTGATTCCGACCTATATGGTCGTGAAGGCGGTCAATCTGGTGGACAACCCCCTCGTGATGATCCTGCCGTTCTCGGTCGCCAGCTACTACATTATCGTGGGCCGCACCTTTTTCCAGAACACCATTCCGGAAGAGCTGTGGGAGGCCGCACAGCTGGACGGCTGCGGGCAGGTCAAATACTTCTTCATCGTGGCGCTGCCGCTTTCCAAAGCCGTCCTGGCCGTGATCGCTCTGTGGTCAGCCGTCGGGCAGTGGAACGGGTATTTCAACGCGTTGATCTATCTGCGCAGTCCCGAATTCCAGCCCATCCAGATCGCGCTGCGCAACATCCTGATCAACAACCAGATGATGGGCATGACACAGATCGGCGCGGCCGCCGTAGAGGCGCGGCAGCTGGCGGAGCTGATCAAGTACGCCTCCATTGTAGTCTCTTCTCTCCCCATCATGCTGCTGTATCCGTTCGTACAGAAGTATTTCAACCACGGCGTTATGCTGGGCTCTGTGAAGGGATAAAAAGAAAAAAGGCCGAACCGGACTGCCGCATCGTTCTGCAGCAGTCCGGTTCCGGTATTTTCAGCTTCAGACTTTACCGATTTTGGGAGGTGCGTCAAGATGTACAAGAAAAGGAAGCTGCGCGTGCTGCTGCGCTTTTTCTCCATTCTGTTCCTGGTGCTCTTTCTGATTTTCTCCGCCATCCACCTGTACCTGGTCCAGACGCTGCGCACCGTGGAGGATCAGTACATGGAGGAAACCGCCATCCTGTACGTAAAGAACATCAACCGGAAAATCCAGTCCATCAATCTGGAATTTCTCACGCTGGCCAACAATCTGCGGGATATCCTCCCCCGCATTCCCCAAAGCATCAGCCCCCGGGACGGCGGATACTACGACATGCTGTTCATGGCCAGCGACCTCGTCGGCAGCCTGAAGACGCGCTATCCGGAGCTCAAGCAGTCTTTCCTCTACTGGCCGGCATCCGACCTGCTCGCATTCTCCACGGGCCTCTCCTTTGCGTCGACAGACGATTTCGGCATCACCGGCCAGGTGAAGCAGCGGCTGCGCCAGCAGAAGGACGCCCTGTCCACCCAGGTGTGCTGGGAAATACTGACAAGCGGAGAGGAAACCTACATGCTGGGATGGTACAGGCAGAAGGAGATCATGCTCGCCTGCCTGATCGATCTGAATCAGATTTTTGCGGAAATCAACGACATGCCGAAAAGCTACTCGGTCATTTCATTTCTGCGGTGGCACGACGGCCGCGTGATTGCGCCGCAGGCCTACCGGGAACAGGCCGAGCAGGCCATCGCCGACGGCGCCGAGGTATACACCTGTCCGCTCGGAGACCTCGGCACCGCGTACATTCAAAAGGTGGAGGACGGAGAGGTTCTTCGGAACATCCACTTTCAGCTCGGCCTGTTCAACCTAGAAATGGTCCTGCTTTGGCTGGAAGTCATTCTGGTCGTGCGGCTCTGCTACCGGCGGTTGTTCCACCCCTTCACGAAATTCGTGACCGGTCTGGAGAACGCCGAAAAAGAGGAAAGCTTCGACCGGCTGGACGAAAACGACATTGTGGAGCTGGAAATCATCAACCGGCAGTTCAAAACGCTCTCACACCGCCTGAAGGACATGCGCATCGCCCTGTACGAGCAGGAGATCACCAAGAAGCAGACCGAGCTGGAGCTGCTGCAGGAACAGGTCCGCCCCCACTTCTTCCTCAACTGCCTGAGCCTGGTGCACAGTCTGGCCGACCGGGACGGCAACCTAGAAATCACGGAGCTGCTCGAAGATCTTTCCGGCTATATCCGGTACCTGTTCGGTCCGACGGTCAACCTGCGGAAAATTTCCGAGGAGGTCAACCACGTAAAGCTGTACATACAGCTGCAGCACAAGCGGTACGGAGACGCCTTTTCCTGCACCATAGACGTCGACGAGGACCTTCTGGATTACTTCATCCCCAAGCTGATGCTGCAGACGCTGGTCGAAAACTCCATACAGCACAACGCCATCTACGAGCAGCCTGTGGAGGTTTCCCTGTTCCTGACAAAGGAGGTCATGGACAACGAGATCTGGCTTTACTGCTGCGTCTCCGACACGGGAAAAGGGTTCAGCGACGCGGTCATGGACGCCATCCTGCACGACCGGGAAATCTACCGGGACGGCCGGCGCCATATCGGGCTGTCCAACCTGAAAGAGCGCCTGAAGCTGATCTACGGCAGCGACGCGACCTTCCACCTTTCCAACATGGCCGACAACTACGGTGCCATCGTGGAGGTGCGCATCAAGCTGTCCCGCATAAAATCGCCGGGCGAACCGTAAACCGACATAAAAATCACAATTTTCTGACCGGAAAATTATAGATCGGCTGTTGTGAATTCAGTATTCTAGATAGGAAAGAAAAGCCGCACCACGCACGGCAGCGGGCCAAAAGCCCGCTTTCCTTTGGAAGGGAGGCAGACAGACCGTTTTTTGAAAAGCAGGCGGCGGACACCGTTCCTGAACGGCCGCTGCGCACAAGATCAACTGGCATCGACATTGGAGAGGAGTAAAACAAATGGCAATTCACGTAACCGTATGGAACGAATACCTGCATGAAAAGCAGTTTCCGGAAATTGCGTCCATCTACCCGAAGGGCATCCACGGGTGCATCGCCGAGTTTTTGCAGAAGGCGGGCATGGAAGTGCGGACGGCGACGCTGGAGGAGCCGGAGCACGGCCTGACGCAGGACGTGCTGGACAACACCGACGTGCTGATCTGGTGGGGCCACATGGCGCACCACAAGGTAGCGGATGAGATCGTCGAGCGCGTGCACCGCCGCGTGCTCGACGGCATGGGCCTGATCGTGCTGCACTCGGGCCACGCGTCGAAAATCTTCCAGAAGGTCTGCGGTACGAATTCGGGCATGCTGAAGTGGCGCGAGGATGGCGAGCAGGAGATCCTCTGGGTCGTCGACCCGAGCCATCCGATCGTCGCGGGGCTGGATGAGAAGATCATGATCCCGCACGAGGAGATGTACGGCGAGCATTTCAACATCCCGCAGCCGGACGAGCAGGTGTTCATCAGCTGGTTCGAGGGCGGCGAGGTGTTCCGCAGCGGCTGCTGCTGGCACCGCGGCAAAGGCAAGGTGTTCTACTTCCGCCCGGGCCATGAGGCGTTCCCGATCTATTACCAGCCGGAGATCCAGCAGGTCATCGTGAACGCGGTCAAGTGGGCCGCGCCGATCGATTTCCCGCCCGTCACCTACGGCAACCCGCCCGCCATCATGGAAGTACACGGCAAGCTGGAGCACAGCATTCAGGGTCTGCATCAACCGAAATAAGGACACGCAAAGGGAGCGATTGTATATGGAAAATCAAGTCATTCGAATTGGTTCCGTCGGCGTAGGCGGCATCTGGTCCGGCGTACACGAGCCCGGCATCCGCAAGAGCCCGAATCTGGAGCTTGTGGCCATCTGCGACATTGACCGCGAAAAGCTGGACGCGGTCGGCGAGAAATACGGCATCCCTGCGGAGCGTCGGTTTACGGATTATCACGACCTGATCCGCTGCCCGGATGTAGACGCGGTGGACATCTGCACGTCGAACGACGCGCACTTTGAGATCGCCATGGCGGCGGTCGAGGCCGGCAAGCCGTACGATCTGGAAAAGCCGATCACCATGACGGCGGCGCAGGCGGAGCAGCTTGCACAGGCCACGCGCGCCAAGGCGCTGCCCAACATGGTCTGCTTCTCGTATCGGTTCAAGGCGGCGGCCCGCTACGCGCGGGAGCTGATCGCGAGCGGAAAAATCGGACAGGTGTACCACGTTGACATGCAGTATTTCCAGGCCTGGGGCCTGCCGCGCTTCAACACGCCGCGCGTGTGGCGGTTTGTAAAGTCGCGCACGGGCTCGGGCGCGCTGGGCGATCTGGGCTGTCACGCGCTGGATCTTGTCCGCTTCGTCACCGGAAAGGAGTACACGCGCCTTGTAGGCCATGTGGGCACGTACGTCCATGAGCGCCAGAACCTGGACGGCATCGGGATGGGCCCGGTAGACGTCGACGATTTCTGCAACTACATGGCCGATATGGAGGACGCCATCTCCGTCAGCTTCCAGATCACGCGCTTCGGCTACGGGCGCGGCAACTACCAGCGCATGGAGATCTACGGCAGCGAGGGCGCCATCGTATATTCGCTGGACGCGCAGCCGGGCGAAGAGGATGTGATCGAGGTCTGCACCGGCGACGTTTACGCTGAGGGGCGCGTGTTCTCCAGGCTGCCGATTCCGGACCGATGCCGCAGCGACCAGATGCAGAGCTTTGCCGACATCCTTTTGAAGAGAGGGGACGGCCTCGCCGCCACCGTCGAAGACGGTCTGAAAAACCAGCAGGCCGTAGACGCTGTTCTGGACTCCGCGGAACAGGGCAAATGGCTTGCCCTGTAAGGATCGCGGTTTTTCTCACTGATAACGCCTCCGCGCACGTCCTGTTTCCCTCCACGCCCGGCATCTGTGCATCGATTCGCAGCGGTGTTGCCGTAACCGCAGAACCCATACCGGACGCAATCGGCGCGTGCGCATATTGAAAGATGCGCCTCGGATTTTCAGATCCGGGGCGCATCGCTTTTTTCTGTTCTGCCCGCAAATCACCCACGCAGACGAGATCTGTGTCCCTTCGGCATCCGTTACGCCGCGGGGTCCTTTTCCTCCATGGCCGGCTCCTGGATCCGGCCGACGACGACCACCGCCGCGGCAAACAGCACGATCGTGAAAACGAAGGGCAGGCGGCGGTCCACACTGGAAAGCCAGCCGGCCAGATACCCGAACGGCGAGGAGAGCGCGATGGTCGAGGCCATGATCAGGGCGTTCAGCCGGGCGCGCTCCTGCGCGTTGATGTTGAGCTGGAGCAGCGCATCCTTGCGCGGGTTGACCAGCGCGGCGGCCACGGCAGCCACAAACACGTAGACCAGCACAAAGCCCAAGCTGTTTGCCGGGGAGAAGATCAGCACCAGTGCGGCCGCGCAGTACAGCGCAAGGCCCGCCCACAGCGGCGCGCGGAATTTCAGCGCGCTCATGCGGTGCTGGATGCCGACCATGAAAATCAGCATGACGATGGCGTTCAAAATCGGGAACAGCGCCAGCAGGTTTTCCGAAAGGCCCAGCCGCTGCGTCACGTACAGGCTGAAAAAGTTCGTGCTGACCATGTTCGTGATGTAGAGGATGACCGACACGGCGACGGCCTTGACCACGCTGCGGTTGCGCAGCAGCAGGGGCACCAGGTGGCGGTACTCGCCCAGCATGTGCAGCGCCGACACGCCCTTCGTCTCCGCGCGGCGGATCTTGCCCTGCCGGGTCTCGCGGCAGAACTTGAAGGTGATGCAGGTTTTGGCGATCATGGTCAGGGAGAAGAGCGCGTACAGCACCCGGACCACCGGCACCACGGAGTAGGCGCTGACGAAAAGGCCGGAAAGCGGCGCGAAAAAGACGGCCACCAGCCCGCCGATGTTCACCCACGTGTAGATGCCCACGAGGTCCTTCGGCTGCGCGTCCTCGATGAGCAGGCAGTACCATGCGGTCTGGTTGATCTGCTCAAAGCAGTTGAGCAGCGCCGCGGCCAGAAACAGCCAGAAGTTGTTGGAGACGGCCCACACCAGGCAGGCCAGCGCCCAGCCGAAAAAATCGCCCATCATGGTGGTGAATTTGCGCCCGGCCTTATCCGTCAGGATTCCGCCGAAGAAAGAGAAGAACACCTGCACCACCATGACGATCGAGAGGATCAGGCCGATCTGGACGTCCGTGATGCCCTGCGTGTACATGTACAGCGTGGTGAACGGCGCGATCAGGTTGTAGGGAATGCCCCAAAGGGGTTCGATCAGCACCAGCGTGCGCGGGTTTCCCCCGTTGCCCGCCAGCACCTGAAGCAGCGGGTGCTCCTTTAAATTTCTGAGTTTGGCTTTCAGCTGCATGCGCGTTTCCTTCCTTCGGCGATTTCCGCGGGCGCCCGGCGCCCCGGTCTGCGCCCCGATTTGTCCTACCCAGCATTATACATGCTCCGCCGCCCGCTGGCAAGCCCCGGAATGCGGCTGTGCGCCGAAAAAACGGAAGCCGCGCGAAAAACCAAAAGCACCCGCCCCGCGCTGTTGTGCGGAGTGGGTGCTTTGTTGTGCGTTTATGCGATTGTGTCGCGGTTGGCAGGGCGGTTAGGCCTTGCCGTCACGGCGCTTGCGCAGCACGAGAACGGTGGTCAGGCCGCCGGCTGCCGCAAGGGTCAGCGTGAACAGCAGCGTCACCGGGGTGTTGTCGCCGGTCGGCGGGATCTTGGCGTCGTCGCCGTTGTCCTTGCCGTCGCCGTCATCGCCGGGCTTCTGGTCGTCATCGCCGCCGGGCTTCTGGCTGTCATCGCCGCCGGGCTTCTGGCCGTCATCGCCGCCGGGCTTCTGGCCGTCATCG